>JAWXAT010000039.1 GCA_034439615.1 Oligoflexia bacterium
CATCCGTAGTCAAGAAAGCGTCCGCCTGAAAATTCTGAAATAATCTGACGCGCTTTTTTAAATCTTCCGGAGTGACTCCAATTAATAAGTTTATCATTTGATAGAAGCTGTTTTCGGGCATAGTTTCCGGTAGAAAGTAGTTCTTTGATTTTGTTGTTCATAAGAATTATTATAAGAAGTCTTTGCGGAAAAACCAATGTTCAAAACTATAAGATTTAGTGTAGCATGTTATTTATGACCATTGAGGCAGTAAAAATACAGTTTCTTAGCACTTAGTCTAGTTTA
This sequence comes from Oligoflexia bacterium, assembly GCA_034439615.1. Classification (NCBI taxonomy): domain Bacteria; kingdom Pseudomonadati; phylum Bdellovibrionota; class Oligoflexia; species Oligoflexia bacterium. The sequence goes on from JAWXAT010000039.1 coordinate 286, forward strand.
CGCTCAAAAGCGAGAGGCCTAAATAATGACAACACAAAACACATCGCAATCGTATAATGATTGGCATCAAGAAGTTCATGGTTCTGAATCTCTTGACGTCTTACAACTCGCACCCTGGCATCGTGCTACTCTTGAATTACTACCAGAAATTAAAAATAAAAAAGTTTTAGAGGTTGGCTGTGGTGCAGGGGATTTCTCCATTTATTTGTCCAAACAAATGGCAGAAGTGACGGGAGTTGATTTTTCTAGTCGAGCTATTGAAATCGCAAGTGCAAAGGCGAAAACTCATAAGGCATCGGCCCAATTTAAAGTGGCTGACGCTCAAAAACTTCCGTTTGAAAATAATCATTTTGATGTAGTTGTATCGTGTGAGTGTCTTGAACATGTGCCCACACCTTCTGAAATGCTTCAAGAATTACATCGTGTTTTAAAACCAGGTGGTATTTTGGTTTTAACAACTGAAAATTATTCTAATGCTATGATACTTTTATGGCTTAAAAACTGGATCACAAAAACTCCTTTTAACAGTGGTGCAGGTGTTCAACCTATTGAACATTTTTTTGTGTACTGGAAAATCAGACAACTCTTAAAAAACGTAGGCTTTAGTATTTTAAAGCAAACGGGGACACATCATGTTTTTATGATTCTTCCTCGTTTGCATCCACATACATTTGTAAAAGAAGAGTTTAAAAATTCTTTATTATCTCAAATTTTTCGTCCCATCGCACGGCATATGGCTTTTAAGGCCACAAAGCCGTTGAGATAATATTGGCCAATCGGCTGATCGTTCATATTGCACAAATTGATATCACCGAAGAAACCGGAATGGGTCGCGTCGCATTTCACTGGATACGTGAATTAAAAAAAAGAGGATATCAAGTTGTTCATATCGGCTCAAAAGAAGTCGGCTTGTCTTTTCATTCTGCGTTTTTCCCTATAAGGGCTAGGCTTTATCTTGAGCGCTTAAAATTAAATCCAGATCTTATTTTAGTTCATGAACCCGTCGCAGGAGCATTTATTTCAATGCGAGATCGACTTATGGTATTTAGTCACGGAATTGAGCGCCGAAATTGGGAACAAAGATTACATAAAAAACATTTTTCAGAAGGGCCTATATCGTTACGCACGCGCCTTTTGTTTCCTCTATGGAGATTGTTGTCATGTGATCAGGGGCTTAAAAAAGCGAGAAGTTTGCTTTTAATTAATCAAGATGACCAAAAGTTTGCTCAAGTCTATTATCGACGACAAATTGATGATATCTTGGTTTTTAGAAATGGTGTTGAAATAGTAAAAGATCCAATTTTAAAGAATAATCAAAATCCTTTAACGATACTTTTTAATGGCTCCTGGATCAAAAGAAAAGGAATCGATACCTTAGTCAAAGCGGCAATTGCTCTTTTTCAGAATAAAATTAAAGTTCGATGGCTTTTGGTGGGTACAGGTTATTCGGCTGAAAATATTTTGCAAGATTTCCCCGAAATTATGCGAGATGAAATTGAAGTTGTTTCTAGTTTTGAAAGAAAAGTCGAAACTCAATATTTAGAACGCGCTGATATTTTTATTTTGCCAAGTCTATTTGAAGGGCAACCACTCTCACTCTTACAAGCAATGGCACATGGCTTGCCCTGTGTTACGACAAATATATGTGGTCAAAAAGATATTATCAAACATGGTGAAAATGGAATTCTATTTGAGGCAGGTGATGGTGAAATGCTTGCCACGCAATTAAAAGAGCTCATAATTGATTCGGGAAAACGTCAGGCTATCGGTCAAAGGGCTTTTTTGTCAGTTCAAAATAGATCATGGAATGAAGTTACACGTGAGACTATTAATTGGATTGAAAGTCGCATTAAGTGAAAAGCAAACTTAACTTTTTTTATATCTCAAAATTTTAAGTTTTTCATCGTAAATTTTAAGAGTCTTTTGAGCAGCAGTTCGCCACTGAAAATCTAGTGCTCTTTGATGAGCCCAAATTCTTTTCTCTTTAAGCTGGGCCGTATCAGTGAGTAGGGCTATGACTTTATTTGCAAGAGCTTGGTGATCGCCTCGTGGGACCATCAAGTCATCTGGCAGCATCATTGTGGGCCCTGGCGAATTATAACTTATCACAGGTAATCCTGCTGCAAGCATCTCTAAAACCCCAAATCCAAAACCCTCTATATAAGATGGAAAAATGCCAATTGAACAATCAGATAAATGTTGAGGCAATTCTTGTGGGTGAAACTCTGGCACAATATCAAGATTTGAATGAAGTTTTTTTGGAAAATATTTTAGAATCTCTTCTTTGTTTCGATACTTTGCACCAAGGAGCTTAAATTTTGCGTGAGGAATGGCTTTTACAACTTGACTCACAATTTCTGGAAATTCTTTAGACCCTTTTCTAAGGTCAAATGTCCCAATAAAAGCGATTGTATCTGTGAGAGGCAGTGGTGAGGGATCTGTATTTTTTAATTTAACCCAACGATCGTGGGTTAGACCAAATGGAATTACAACAATTTTATCTTTTGGAAGCCCAATACTCATAAGCGCATCGCGATCTTCAGTATTACTTACGTTTATCAAATCACTAGATTTTAAAGTCAACTGGCTATCAAGCACACGTTGATTGAGTCTTCTTGAAGATGCATTTGGTAAAATATTTTTAATCCATGATTTTATACCATAATGTATTGGGATTTTTATTTTTACAAAATGTTGAACGAGCAAAACTGATCGAGCTACAAAAAGTGTATTGTTTGAAAACTCATCTCGCGCATAAGGAAGGCACCCATGATCGTAGTCAACAACATCATAAAGTGGTGCCGTTTTTTTTAGATAAACTCGAAGTGCGCGGCTAAATGCAAATGCTCGATCGCCTACAGGAAGTTTAAATACTCCAGGGCAGATTTCTTCATCTGATGCTAGTTTGCAATCTGCTCCTAATTCATTAAGGGATTGAGCAATTTCAATAAGTACTTTTGCGGCACCTAGTGTCACATCAAGAGGATTTGCGCTACATAAGAGGATTTTGGTCATGTGCTTTTTGGTAAAGCTCTAATCCAATATCTACAAGAATAATCAATATGATTTAATAAAATTGGTTCATTGAGATTTTTAATAAATTCATCAACGGCAAGTCGACAGCCTTCCCAATGACCATAATCATCAATTATGACGACACCCCCTGGGATCACTTTAGAATACAGATTGTCGAGGCAAATCTTAGTAGACTCGTACCAATCCCCATCAAGTCTGAGTACCGCAATTTTATCAATTTGCGGCGCTACCACAGGGACAGTTTTCTGAAACCAACCGATATGATATTTTAAAAGTTGGCTTGGATATTTAAGTTTAACTTCAAGTAAGTTTTTGTTGTCTTGAAGTGTTCCAACGCATTCTTGAATTGATTGCATTTTTCCGGATGCGAGGTGTTTGGCATACAGTGTTGCTGAAACCCCATCCTTTTGAGAATCAGGTTCTGGTAGACCTTCAAAGCTATCGAAAAGATGTATCACTCGCTTAGGAACTTTATGAGTACTTTGGTGTGCAAGTGCCATTATTCCAGGTGCACCGCCCTTCCAAACTCCACATTCAACAAAATCACCTTCAAGATTGTATTGATCAAGGTATTTTACTTGTTGCCACAGAGTTGCTAACCTTTCAAATGTTGTCATTGAATGACCCATTATCTGGGCTATAGCCTTTTTGATTTGAACTTCTTCGTCGTAACCAAAATTCCCGCTGGGTGCAAGTTGATCAAGTTTTACGCCTGTTGGCGGCCTCCAACCTCGTTTGATTAAGGGTGGGGAAAGTATATTGTTATAAATGTCGCCTTTAATCTTTTCAAACATGTCTATGGCCGCTCCGTAGTTTTTATAAGGCCCAAAGATTTAGGTTGTCATGCTTTGTATACGGCCTTTAATTTAAGGTTTTCATAAAGTTTGATTTTCTGCAAGTGACTTCGTGCTTTATGCCCCTAGTCTTACTTGCTGTGTTTTTGTTTGTCTAGGGAGTCGAATTACAAAACATGTGTTTTTAGAACTGGTATCTAAGAAAAGTGTTCCATGGTGCGCTTCAATAATACCTTTAGAAATACTTAATCCAAGACCCGTTCCTTTTCCGACTTCTTTTGTTGTGAAAAAAGGACTAAAAATTTTGGCTTCAAGATTTTTAGTTATTCCTAAGCCTGAATCGGTTACTGAAATCTCTATTTGATTGTCGCTAGTGCGTTTAGCGCTAACGTGTATCCATTTTTGACCTTGTTGAGAAATTATTGCATCTCGTGCGTTGCAAAAAATATTTAATAAGACTTGAGATATCTGAGTAGGATTGCATTCTAAGTCTAAAGATTCATCATCAAAGTTTAAAGAAATTTCAATGTCAGTACTCGTAAATTTTTCTTTTGAAAATGCCATGGTCTCTTCTATAAGTTCTTTGAGTAAAATTTTAATCGCCGGGTCATTGAGACCTTCTCTAGAAAAATTTTTAAGACCAGAAATAATTTTTGCAATTCTCTTAACTGTTTTTTCAATTTTAACGCAATTTTCTATAACTTTCGGAATTTTTACTTCTGATTTACTTAAGAGCTCATTTATTTGACCAGCTAGAATGTCTATTATTGCAAGTGGAGTATTGATTTCATGAGCGATGTCGCCTGCCATTTCTCCTAATGTCGCCATCTTAGCAGAATATATTTGACGCCCTCGTTCATGCTCAATGGTAGCTTTTGTTTTCACCATATCTGTGATGTCTCGTGAAATCCCGACGGTCATGATGACTTTACCTTCAGAATCAAAAATAGGTGATTTCACTGTATGACATATGCGAATTTCTCCATCATGTCTGGTGATGGGCTCTTGAGGAATATCTAAAATTTTGCCAGTATTAAAAACATAAGCATCATCTTTAACATATTGAAGTGTATGATCGGGTTCACTAAACGGAGCATCAACTATGCCCTTAAGTTGTTCATTGCTCATACCATAATATTCGCAAAAAGTTTGATTCGCCCACAGAAGTTTTGAATTCGGACCTTTAACTAAAACTAAATCACCAATGGCATCTAGAATTTGCTTAAAATTTTCTAAAGCCGATAAATCCTTCATAAAGAAGTTCCTCCAGCAAGACTTTGCATCCCAACTAAAAGATCAATAGCTTTATAAATTTCTGACAAAATTACTTGTCGATTAAAAGGTTTTTCAAAAACTTTATGAGCCCCTAACTTGATTGCCTCTTGAGGAGTTATATCAGAAAAACCCGTGATAAACATGAGTATGGGTATATCTGGATTCAACTGTCTTATTTTTTTGAGAAGCTCAACGCCATCACCACCAGGCATGCGAATATCTGAAAGTATGATATCAACTTTTTGCGTTTTCATAATATCAAATGCTATTTTTCCATTTGATGCTGAGATGACTCTAAAACCCACTTGCTCATAATCAAAAATTAAAGCTTCGCGAAGTTCTTCGTCATCTTCAACAATAAGTAGAGTTACATCTTCAGGTTTCATAATTATCTTGTCGGAGAACTCACGGAAGGCTTAAACGTTTTTAAAATGATGATCGACATATAATAATTGGGCGTTTGAAGATTTCTAAATGAAATTAATTTAGCAACATTTCAATAATAATTATAAAGGGAATAAAAAAGGCTACTCCCATTTAAAGGGGTAGCCTAGGTTAAATAATATCAATTCAACTTTTTAATAATTTATTGTGCGCAAATCATATTTTCGAGGTAGGGCCCTTCTGCTGGTGTGCAATTTGTGTTGCGCACGAGCGTATGACAGCCGCCTTCTTTATTTACCCAAATTTGGGCTGCTCGTTCGCAGGTGCGAGGATTGTATTGCCACTCTCCACGAAGACCCCAGCCTTCATTGCCACTTACAAACTCGCCCCAAGCGCGGTCGTATTGTGCGGTCTGTGCACCATCCATGATGTAACCACAATACCACTTTTCTACTACGCAATTAGCTGCAGCAGTGGATGAAAGCGTTGTACTAACTCCTAAAACTACCAACATAAGACTTAAAACAACATGCGTACGTAATTTCTTAAATGACATAGGTTCCCCTTTTTTTGGTTTCTTAGCAAAAGCCTAATATTAGCAGGTAGATAAAACTACTTAATTTTATCTTGAGATTTGCTTTCAATACTTACGTTTAGTTTACGACCGGTCAGAAAACTCGTAAAAAAACATACGGCGTAACAACGCCAAAGACTTCAAATATGTTAAAAAACCGATAAGCCTTCATAATTTGACTTGCTGAGAACTAATATATTGGCGCTGAGCATAATAGTTGAGAATTCAATTTACTTTATGGCCATTGGCGTGTGTTATCTCATCCAAAGAGGCGGCATAGTGCTGCCTTTTAAATTTATATTATAAGGAAGACAAAAAATGCAAAAAGGTACAATTAAGTTTTTTAACGTCGCTAAAGGTTTTGGATTCATCACACCTGACAACGGAAGCAAAGATGTGTTCGTTCATGCTAATGATATTGGCGGCGCACAACTCCAAGAAGGCGACAAAGTTGAATTTGAAGTAGTTGAAGGCAAAAAAGGCCCTCAAGCAAGTCAAGTTCGCGTTATCTAATTTTAAAAATTGAAATTTAGATAGTAAAGGGGCAGGTAACTGCCCCTTTTTTTTATTCTTCACATGCTATTAAGTCAGACAGCTTTTTTATCCAGTTTGGAGTCAGCGTTTTTATTTTTATAAGCTCTTGAGCACGTTTTGAATCCATTTTCTTAGTGTTACCAAAGATAAAAAGTTCTTCAATTGAGACGAGGATTTCTTCTTGTGAAATGAGCGTTAATATTTCGCCAGCTTCAATAATGCCTTCTTTTAAAACGCGAAAATAAACTCCAGGTCTGTTTGATTTATTAAACGTTTTTAAAATCGAAGGATCATTAAACTTTGCCACAAGTTTGCTGCAAGGAAATCGAGGCTGAGAGACCTGAACTATAGCTTTGCCAATTTCAAATGTATCGCCAATATAAATTTTATCTTCAGGCAAATGATCAATCGTGAGATTTTCACCAAATGCGCCAAATTCGTATTTATCTTGTGGACGATTTTTCTCCCACCACCCATAAGCATCATGAGAATACGCATAAAGTGCTTTATCAACTCCACCGTGAACTTTTAAATCAGCTTGACCATCACTCTCTAAATTTAATCTGCAAAGCTTTACGGGTGTATTAATTGGCGACTTAAAAATTCCAGTTGTTATTTCATGATCACGATAAGTGATCGTTTTGGGTGTTCCAACTTGAATTGAGAGTATCTTCATATTTTTATTTTTTAATAGTGCCATTACAATACCCCACATCGCCTGAAACTACAGAAAGATAATAACGATCTAAAATTGAAGATACAGAATGATCATCATACGATGGGTGACTGCTTGGTTTGAAATCAGAAAAGTAAGTCCAGAGTTGTTGATCAAATTTTGTAGTTTCAGTTTTGTAATATTTAACGTTATTGTAAGCTTCAAATGCTCCAAATATGAATAAAGTAATAAACCCAAGTCGCAATAGTTTATAAGGATCAACCTTGTTAAACAACCATTTTTCGGTGATAGAATATCCTGTGTAAATAATCATGATAATTGGAACCAGGCAAAACAATGTTCGCATTGAATGGGGGATGCCTTCATTAGTGAGGCTCACAGGAAGGTTGCTCACAAGAAAAGTTATACCTAAATAAGTCATAAACAGATTTTTTCTTTTAATTTCGCGAATCATTACAAAGAGGCCGATCAAATAAAAGGGTAGAAAAAATTGATTAAGTTGCCCCTTATAGCCTGTGTGATGTCTTCTATTCGCATCACCTATGAAAAATAAAAATCGCGGGTCTAATTGTTTCTTTAGAGTATTAAGATCTAGTGCAATTCCACTCTGACTTTTAACAACATGGTAACGTTGCATTGTAAGTTTGGGTCCTAAAATATCTAAAAAAGTAGGTACTGCTAAAAATAATGCCAGTAAAGTGGAAATTAAAAAACCTCTATAAGCTTTTAAACATTCAGTAAATTTGAAGTTATAAAGGCCGCCGTGTTTTTTGTAAATAAAGTATAAGATAATTGGGAAGTGAGTGAAGTAAAAAAGTTTAGTCCCGTAATAAGTGTAGAGCATGCTTGCGACAAAAAAACCATTAATCAGGCCAAATTTAATATGACTTGGTTTTTCAATTACGAGCCATGTAGATACAAAAAGCCCCAGGTAAAAAAATATGGATATAGAGAACTCACCAGCGATTCGATGGGGTAGTAAAAACCAAGATGACATTAGAAAAAAGGCAAACATAAGACTTCCAGCTACGGGAATTTTTAAACTGTCAAAGTATTTACTTTTTTTAATAAAAACAAAAGTTAAAGCACAGCCTAGAAAACCCATTGCGAGAACTATAATTCGAGCCATGTGAATATCGATGGGCATAAATAGACCTACAAGAGCGATGATATAGGCCAAAATCGGAGGGCGGTAGTCGTCAAAAACTCTTAAATACCACGGCCAAGATATTCCATATTCATCTGCTCCAGTTAGTCTGATGCAAAAAGCATTTAGAGTATTTGCCAAATGATCGACGTGATACCCGGTGGGGAGAGTTGAGCTCCCTTGAAAATATGTAGCCGTGGCAATGAGGATTATTAGAATGTTTAAAATTAAAACCACAGGTTTTATATTTTTCATGACGCTCTTCAGTAGAGAATTATGCCTACACTTGTGTCAATCTTTCTTTTGAATCTTGCTTGGCAAGCTCGCAGCAGCCTATAATTTATCTAAACATTACATGCTTCAATGAGGGCAAAACTTCATGTCATATTTTTTTATTGTTTTCTCAGGAATATTAGTCGTCTCTTGGCTTTATATTTGGAAGCGATTAGTACTCACAAGTCAACTTCCCACTGTATGGAAGTATGCGGCGCAGAGTTTTCTTGTCTTATTACTTTTAATGCAAATAGCTTTGCCTTTTATTTATCGTCTCAAAGCTAAGGGAAATATTGAAGTTCCAAATATTTTATTTTGGATAGGCTATGGGGCACTTGGCTTTATGGTGTTTATGGTTTTTGCAACTATTGCACGAGATGTTTTTACGTTTTTAAGTCTAAAAACATATGCCAAAGATTTTGACCCGACGAGACGTCTTTTTTTATTTCGCTCAATAAATGTTGTGAGTGTTACAGCGGCTGTAGGTGCTGCGTTCATTGGAACTAAAACAGCTTTGCAGGGGCCCATGCTTAAAGAGGTTGTAGTGCCAGTGCCTGGGCTTCATCCAGATTTAGATGGTTTTACAATTGCACAAATCAGTGATCTTCACGTAGGGCCGACAATTAAAAAATTTCACGTTCAAAGAGTAGTGCAGCTAGTTCAAAGTGCTAAGCCAGATATGATTGCAATTACAGGTGATCTAGTTGATGGAACACCTGAGCAACTTGCTGAAGATGTAGCTCCTTTGGGGGAACTCAGTGCTCCGATGGGTAAGTTTTATGTAACCGGTAATCATGAATATTATTGGGATGTAAATGCTTGGAGTGCAAAAGTTAAATCTTTGGGAATAGATCAATTAAATAACGAACATCGATTACTCAATATTGGTCAAGCGCGACTCATGGTTGGTGGTGTTAGAGAATATTCTTGCGCTCGCATAGAGCCTGACCATGTATCAGACCCACATAAGGCCATTGAAGGTGCTGAGCATTCTGATTTTAAATTGCTATTAGCTCATCAACCGCGCAGTTGTTATAAAGCCAGTGAAGCGGGATTTGATCTTATGATTTGTGGTCATACACATAACGGACAATTCATGCCGTGGAATTTAATTACGCGATTTGCGCATCCTTATCATAGTGGGCTTAATCGTCACAAAGATAAACTCTGGGTGTATGTCAATGCTGCCACAGGTTATTGGGGGCCTCCTCAGCGTTTGGGTATTCCGTCAGAGGTCACATTAATACGCCTTAAAAGTGTTCAAAAGAGCTAATGATGAAACTCTCACTGATTGGAAAAAATTTTACTGCATTAGTGAGTTCAAATTTTCTGATTCAATTCGTGAGATTTTTAACAATAGCATTATTGGCGCGCAGGTTAGGTTCACAAGCTTTTGGAGTTTATAGTTATATTGTTTTAATAATCACATATGGTTTTGTTCTTGTTGAATTCGGTCTTAAAAATGTTGCCCTCAGAGAGCTTGCTCAAGGTCGTGGTTCAAAAAAATTCGTTAAGCAAATTTTAAAAGTCAGACTAGCTTTAGCATGTGTGGGTTTTATTGGTGTCATTGGTCTATGCTCAATGGCATTTTCAAACGGTATTTATTTTTTGCCAACGGTAGTCTTGGCCTTAAGTTTATTTGTTGATGCCTTTTTGCTTGATTTTGTCGTTATTGCTCAAGAAAAATTGGTGGTTCAAGCTATTGGCAATGTCGCCCAAGCATTGTTTTTATATTTAGGATGTCTTTTGTTTGTTCATAGTGAAGGGGATTTTTTAATTTTATCTTGGCTTTATCTTTTAAGTCATGTGATTTGGATTTCAATATTTTTAATTGCGGGAAAACCTTTTTCATTGTTGCCTGAAAATAGGGGCGACAATGTCTCACTTTATCATACTGCAATGTTAGGGGTGCCATTTTTACTGGCTCAAATGTTAGGGACAATTCAATTTTCAATGGATCTTTTTTTGTTAGGTCAATTTCATTATGAAAACTGGCTTGGAGATTATTCTGCTGCAATTAAAATATTAGCACTGAGTCTTGGTGTTATTAACGCATTAGTTGCGGCTATTCAGCCCAGAATTGCTCGTGAAGTTCACGATTTAAAATCCCCTGGTCTTCAAAATCTTGTGCATTCAACCACAAGAATGATTTGGCTTATGCTCCTACCAACGCTTGCTGGTTGTTGGTTGTTTGGTGACACACTGATTTACTGGTTTTTTGGTGATAAATTTCTTTTGGCTCCAACACTTTTAAAACCTTTAAGTCTTGCATTTACTTTATTTTGTTTAGGTCTTGCACCTATGCATGCCTTATTTATGAGTCATGACACAAGACTTTTAATTAAAACTATGACCATAAATTCACTTATAAGTTTTTTAGTAATTACAGCGATTTTAGCTCTGGGTCATCCCGAATTGGTACCTTGGGGAATGGTTATTACTCAAGGCATTTACATGATAGGCGCGTGGAAATCAGTTGGTATGTGGGGTTTTATTTCTTATGAAGAGATTAAGACGTTTTTATTTCCATTTCTTTTAATGATAACTCCGCTACTTATGCAATCAGCATGGGTGAGTCCTGTGCAAAAAATTACATTAGCAGCCTTTGGATACATTCTTGGTCTATTTGCTATGCGCATATGGACGCGGCCTTGGTTCATTGCTATTTTGGGGCGAACATGAAATGGCTTCAATGGTCGACATTAGATTTAAAACATGGAATTGGTGGAGTTGAAACTCATGCCCGGTCAGTTCACCGTGAACTTAAACGCATGGATATTATTTCAGAAATTTCAAGTGATTCATCTATCTTATTAAAATCTGAATGGGATGTAATTCATACTCATGGAAGTGCGCTAAATGTAATAGATGATCTCAAAGCAAAACTTATTAAAAATAGTACGAAAAAACCAATTTGGATTCATACGCTTCACGGGTTAACTCATGAAAGAATGAACGCTTGTGATGAGTGGCTCTGGCCAGGAGGCTATGGAGCCATAGCGCGTGAATTATTAGGAGTAGCAACAGCTGATATACTACTTGCGGTTCACCCTAATATGCCGTTTTTTCAATGGTTAAGAAAACAAAAAAAAAGATGTGTTGTTTGTTCTAACGGATGGGATTCCTGGAACCAGCAAAATCTTCCTGAATCATTGCCAATTGAAGTTAAAGAAAAACTCGATTTGTTTAAAAATTTCTGGGCTTATATTGGGCGAGCTGAAGATAAGGTTAAAGGTAAAGAACTGGTCTTTGAGATCATAAAAGAAAATTCGAGTTTGCAAATAGTTGCTGTGCCGGGGCGGGGGTTTGAAAATGAGCCTCGTGTATTTAAAACTGACAATTTAAGTCCAGCGCAAATTCGTACACTTTTGAATCTGTCTCAGGGCCTAATCTTAACTTCGCGTTATGAGGGCCTTCCACTTGTTGTGCTAGAAGCATTAGCTGAAGGTGTGCCCGTTGTAAGTACAAAGGTTGGGGGCCTCTCAAGTCTTTCGCCGCTTTTGCAGGGGTTGTATCTTATTGACGATGCAAAGCCAAAGAATCTGATTGAAGCGATGAAAATTGCCGAGAATCTTGATATGTCGATGGAAGCACGCAATGAACGTGCGCGTAAAAATAAAACATTCTTAAGAACATGGAAAGATGTAACTCAAACCATTGTCAATGTAGTCAAAGATGAAATGCGAGATAGAGAAGTATGAGTTTAACGATCTCTGTACTCATTCCGACTTTGGGTAGAAAAAAAGAACTCCTTGATACAGTAAAAGGACTTTTAGAACAAAGCCGCATACCTGATGAAATAATAATTGTTGATCAAAATAATCCTGAAATTTTAGAAGTATCAAATTATTTAAAATCAATATCGATTGTGAAACATATTAAAAATATTTCGCCAGGGATCGTACCTAACTATAATCGATGTTTGAAGGAATCAACTTCCGACATTGTTTTATATGTTGATGACGATATTATTCCTGAAAAAAATCTTATTGAGGCTCATCTTAAAAATTATTCTGACCCAAAGATTGGTGGAGTGGCTGGGCGAATTAAAAATGCCTTTGGAGATAAAGATTTAAAGAAAATATCAGCAGTAGGAACTTATAGTTATTTTACTGGAACAGTTACAGCTGATTTTAATTCTTTGGTAAGGCAAAATGTAAAATTTGGCCAAGGTGCAAATATGTCATTTAGGCGTGATGCCCTTTTAGCGATTAACGGATTTGATCTTGCGTTTGATGGAAACGCATATTTTTTTGAGACAGATGCAGGGCTAAGGCTTTTAGAAAAAGGTTGGAAGATGATTTTTGATCCGACGGCTGAAGTTTATCATTTGCTTTCATCAAGTGGTGGAGCCCGCGTTAAAGATAAAGCAATTCATACTTCCTATTTTATCACTAACGGCTTAAAACTTTACCGGCGCCATTCGCCATCATTTGGGTTGCCATTTTTTATGCTGTATAAAACGGCATATCTCATAGCGAAAGCGGTTTATAATAGAGATTCTCGTATATTAAGTCTGGGGCTTAAAGCATTGCATAAAGGGTTTTCTGGTTTGTGAAAGTAATGCTTAAAGGGTTTTCTGGTTTGTGAAAGTAATGTCTAATTATTTCCTATTCTAAATAACAAGTCTTGAGCGAAAATGATGAGAGCTAATATTTTTTAATGGCGCAACCTGAAACATAGGTAAATATTTTTTTATTATAATATTGACGTCTTTTTCTACGACATAATCTTGTCGGCACGAGCTTTTTTCGTGTGATATCTTAAAAAACTTAATCCGATCCATTCTTGATTCGTGCAGCCCGGCTATGTCGTTTTAATAATTATTTTAATTTCTCCCTGAGCTCACCAATTTCTTTGCTCTAAAAAAGCCATGCTAAGGTGATTTTGTTTTTAAGTTCACTTTTTTATGGAGGCTCATGTGA
>JAWXAT010000040.1 GCA_034439615.1 Oligoflexia bacterium
AAAGTAATGTGCTGGTATATTTCTCAGATTGCGAAAAGTAATGTGCTGGTATATTTCTCAGATTGCGAAAAGTAATGTGCTGGTATATTTCTCAGATTGTGAAAAGTAATGCTCTGGTATATTTCTCAGATTGTGAAAAGTAATGCTCTGGTATATTTCTCAGATTGTGAAAAGTAATGTGCTGGTATATTTCTCAGATTGCGAAAAGTAATTCTGCTGGTATATTTCTCAGATTGTGAAAAGTAATGCCGCTAAATGTTAATCCCCAGGCTGACACTGCTTATTTAATACAGCATTTCCCATCTTGCGATGAATGGGCCTGAGATCTAAGTTGTCTCGTGTGCCAGAAGGCCTGCCGTAAGCAAACATCATTAGAGCAATCACTCTTGGGTCATTGTAACTGTGGTTGTAAGCAGGCATCTGTAGTTCTTTGAGTGTGTTGATATCTTTCCATCCAAAGTTTCGCGAATAGGCCTGCATCACTATGACAATATTTTTATCAGGTGGAATGCGAGCTTTTGCGCGTTTTAAAAATATATTGAGTTTATCTACATTCACTTTTGAATTTGAATCTCCTGGGGGATCAACATACGCTTCAAGACCAACCCAATCTAAACCTTGGGCAGTAATCGCATTTTCATCAAGAGATTGAGACTGAGTGTAAACAATTCCTAATGGTTTGTCTTGAACACCTCGACTTCTAAAAAAATTACGAACTTCTTTTAATTTGCTTTCGGTTTCAGCTTTTGTCCACTTGGGTTCATCAGCGAGTTCAACCATGTAAACGTGGGGCCAGATTTTTTCCATGAAATTCATCATGCGTATTAATGTGGAAGTTATCACTGGCCCAGTCGCATCAATACTCAAAGTCCAAACAATTTTTTGTTTTTTAGAGGCAGCGCGGTTCACTGAACGTTCCATATCAGCTAACCACATATCATCGGTATCATCAGAGCTTTTAGCATATCCATTTTTTGCTACAGCAATATAGAGATCAGAATAGCAGTCTACTTCTTTTTGAAAATCACCGTATTTGCCGTCTGTAAAATAATAACCAAAACTCATAGCATGATTTGGAACTGGCACTCCATCGACCATCGAAGGAGTTGGGCTGGGTGCAGGAATTGTAATGGGTGAAGTCCCAGGCGTAGCGGGTACTGTGACACTTGTGTTTGAATCATCAGCGATTTTTGGATTTGCAAAATTTTGTGATTTACACCCGCTAAAAATGAGTACGGTACAACTCGCCATAATAAATTTAGATTTCATGACTCCCCCACATGCTATCTGTACTATCGGCTGGGGATTGATAAATTTAATACTTTAGTCGAGATTATGTTTGAATCAAAACGACTAACTTTTTTGCAAAAAATCGTAATTAGACTTTAGTTTAGTTGTTCATCTTTTGTTCTCTGTGCCGATAGTCTAGGTATGAAGAATGTGATCGTTGCATTTTCAATAGTGATGTTTGCTGCTGGATGTTCCAAACAAGAGGCGTTTAAGTCGCGCCTGGCTGCGAGTCAGGCAAATCAAAGTACTCCGGCAAAACCAACTCCGGTTGTTTCTCCAACACCAACACCTAGCCCAGGTGCTAGTGCTTCACCAACTCCGTCACCAACTCCGTCACCAACTCCGACTCCATCGCCAGCAAATAATTGCACACTTCCACCCAAGCCTGAGTGTGGCGCTGCAGAGGGCCCAGCAGGTGTATGGGGATGTTGCACGGCTGAAAGATCAAGCTTTGATGATGTTGTTGAGAGTGCTATTCAACAATTTCAAGTGTTACGCCCTGATCTTTTCGATGGAGAAAAAGTTAAAAACGAGGATGCATATGTGCAAGGTGTGGCGGGTGTGCTTAATTCAATGGGTTATTGCGCATCACAAGGTGGTCCAGCTGATGAAATTGGAATTAAAAACTCTAACGGTTTTAATGATCAATATGACATTCATTTAAGTAATGGTTATATCAGGCATCATGGTTATCAAGTAACGTGTCGACCTGCTCGATTTTAATTAAGCAACTTCGAATTGTTTGACGTATTCAACAAAGCTAGATCTTGCTTCGTCAGAAACATTTATGAATTGAAATCCTAAATCATTTGAATGGCGATATACTACTTTTGCTTTCACGTGAGCAGTTTGCGTAAGCAAGGGTGACTTAATTTTTAAATTAAGTTCTTCTCCAATTTGAAAAGTAGTCGTTTGAGCTTCTCGAACATAAGTTGTTTCAGACCAAATTTGCGTTATTTCATTGTCAAACATTTGAGTTTTTTCTGTTTGATCTACAATAAATTGATCAGTGTTCAGCGTACCTGAAATTCCACCTTCTGAAATACATTGTGTAGTTAGAGCAAATTTAACGTTATCAATAAAAATGCTTCCTACAAATGGCGCTCGTGTGTGTTTGCGACGAGAGATTCCAAGGTACTGCATAAATTCAGAAATTTCGTAAACCGATGACCACTTATTTAAACCTGTTGTCCAAAGTTTTGCAGTCAATGATAATTCATTTTTAACTAGTTTTTCAACAACGACCTTAAATGCAAAGGGTCCGTGGTTTGTTCCATCTTCATTAATATACCAAACATCATTTTGACTAGCAGTCATTGCGGCTTTCTCTATCCAGACTGCAAGATTTTGCCATTCTTTATAGCCGCGCTTCCAGATGAGATCTGAGTCGATATACTGACCAAACTTGATGCCTTTATGAACCTCAGATGAGTCGAAAGGACCTCTCACCGTCTGATGATCATAAATAAACCAAATCCTATCCATGTTTTTGTCTAGTTGCTTAGTCATCTGTCTAATAATTCGGCAGTTTTTCGAGAGACTTTAGGACTTTTTGATGCTTAAACCATGCCATCCTCGTGGTATTATTTAAAGGTGGCTAAAGAGTGATGGCATCATGCGGCGATTAAAAAAGTGGGGGCTGGCAGCCCTTTTTATATTGTTAGGGCTTGAAATCCTAACGTTAGCTCCAAAAAGTTTGAACACGCCGCAAGAGGCTGCAATCAAGCCAAAAGTCGATAAGACTTTAGCACCAAAATCAGCAGTGACCACAATGTCACAGATGATGCACGGGGTGCATTTGGTTGAAACTTCAGCTGGCAAAAAAGAATGGGAATTAGATTCTGATTATGCCCAAGGTTTTAAAGATAAAGGTACTTGGAAATTACAAGGAGTCCACGTGAAGTTTTTTGGTGCAGCGGGAACAGAATATTCTGTTACAGGAGACAAAGGTTCTGTGCACACAGAAACAAAAGATATGGAAATTAATGGACACGTTGTCACCACGACTTCTGATGGCTATATGGTCAAAAGTAATTCTTTAAAATATGTATCTACTGATAAAACATTATCTACGCCTGATCATGTTGAGATAACAGGGCCCGAAACCAAAGACGGAAAATTTGAAATGGTCGGTCGAGGTCTTCAAGCAGTTCTTGATACAAGTACTATGACTTTGAAAGATCAAGTAAGAGCATCAAAGTCGGTTACAGGAAATCGCGATATGGTCATTCACTCAAAATGGGCGCGTATCAACGGTAAAAACAATCAGGCACATTTTGAAGATAATGTTCAAGTAGATCTAGAAAATGTGCGCATGACAGGTCAGCAGGCTGACTTTGTATACGAATCAAATACAAAATCTTTGACTTCACTTTTACTTCAAGGAAATGTGCGCGTCACTGACAGACAACGTTGGGCTGCATCACAACAAGCGCAAGTTTTGTTTGCGGAAAACGAATTCATCTTGCTGGGTAATCCGCGAGTTCTTCAAGACGATAATGAACTTCGTGGTGAAGAAATTAGATTTATCAATGGCGGCAAAGAAGTGCGTGTGATCAAAGCAAAAGCACGCGTCGAGAATGAACTTAATCAAATTAATAGCAATACAACAAAGAGGCCCTAATGAGTATTCTTGCTATTAGAAATATTTCTAAGAGTTTTAAAAGTCGTAAAGTCGTCGATGGCGTAAGCTTTGATGTTCAATCAGGTCAAATCGTAGGTCTTTTGGGGCCAAATGGTGCTGGTAAAACAACAAGTTTTTATATGGTGGTTGGCCTTGTAAAACCCGATTCAGGAGATATCTTTATCGATGAAAAAAGTATTGGTCAAAAACCAATGTATCAACGTGCACGTATGGGTGTGAGTTATCTTCCTCAAGAGCCCAGTGTATTTAGAAAATTATCTGTTGAAGAAAATATATTAGTGGCACTCGAGGCTCATGGTTATGAAGGTGCGGAACGGGCTGAACGATTAGCAGAATTGCTTGAAGATTTTAAAATTCACCATGTACATAAAAGTTATGCCTATGCACTTTCAGGTGGTGAAAGACGTCGCGTTGAAATCGCAAGAGCATTAGCTGGGAACCCCTCATTTTTACTATTAGATGAGCCCTTCGCAGGTATTGACCCTATCGCTGTTGGTGATATTCAAGTCATTGTAAAACAGCTTAAAGAAAGAAACATCGGCGTATTAATTACAGATCACAACGTGAGAGAAACTTTAAAAATTTGTGATCGAGGTTACATTTTAAAAGAAGGTAAAATTCAGGTTACTGGCACTGCCAATGAAATTGCTGAATCGCCCATTGCTAAGAAATTTTATTTAGGTGAAAACTTTAAGTTGTAATTATTTAACCGTGCACACAGGTGTGTGAGAGGAATGTAAATGGCTTTAGAGCTAAAACAGGGACTCAAATTATCGCAGCAATTGAGGATGACTCCGCAATTGCAGCAAGCAATCAAGCTCCTGCAACTTTCTCGTCTCGAGTTAGAAACCGTCATCACCAAAGAGATGGAAGAAAATCCAATCCTCGAAGAAGCCATGGATACCGCAGATGAAGATGCGGCTGCCACTAAAGAAACTGAGCAGCTCGGCATGGTTGAAGATAACGAAGCGCCTGTACCTCAAGCTGACGATAATAAAAAAGAAGAGTTTGAGTGGGAAAATTATGTTGAAGATAATTACCGTCAAGCAACAAGCCAAGCCGGTATTCGTAACACAGAAGAAGTTCACAATTATGAAAACCTCATCACGCGTCATGAAAGTCTTCAGGAATATCTTCTTTGGCAATTAAAACTCTCAGGATTTAATGAAGAAGAAGAGCGAATCGGAACAAAAATTATCGGTAATATCGACGATGATGGTTATTTGAAAATGCCACTTGAAGAAGTTTGCCCTGAAGAAAATCTTCCTGTGGAAGATCTCGTTGGCATTTTAGAACTTATCCAAGAATTAGATCCTCCAGGTGTTGCGGCTCGCAATCTCCAAGAATGTCTCTTGGTTCAAGCAAAAGTTTTGGGCGAAGATACAAATGATGTCATTCACGTGATTAAAAATCATATGAAAGATTTAGAGAAAAAGAATTTTGAAGGCATTGCCAAAGCTATGGGCAAACCACTTGATGAGATGATTGAAATTTGCAAAGTGGTTTTTGACATGGAGCCAAAGCCAGGTCGTAGTTTTGCACCCACTGAAACTCAATATGTAACACCTGATGTTTACGTTTATAAAGTCGGTGATGAGTATGTGGTGTCTCTCAACGAAGATGGCCTGCCACGCCTTAAGATCAGCAATTTTTATAAGAATGTTTTGCAAGGCAAAGGGTCAAGTACTGTCACAAAAGAATATATCCAAGACAAACTTCGATCTGCTGTGTGGCTTATTAAATCAATTCATCAGCGCCAAAGAACTATTTATAAGGTTACCGAGAGTATTGTTCGTTACCAACGTGATTTCTTAGATAAGGGTTTAGAGTTTCTCAGACCTATGATTTTAAGAGATATTGCCAATGACATCGGGATGCATGAATCTACAGTGAGTCGCGTGACTACTGCAAAATATGTTCATACTCCTCGTGGAATTTTTGAACTTAAATATTTCTTTAACAGTGGTATTAACAAAACCGATGGTGATTCATTAGCGAGTGAATCTGTTAAAGAAAAAATCAAAGAATTGGTTTCACAAGAAGATATCAAAAACCCATACTCAGATCAGAAGATTGTCGAGCTTTTAAAAAATAAATCGGGAATTGATATAGCACGCCGTACCGTAGCTAAGTACAGAGATATACTTGGCATTTTACCAAGTAGTAAACGCAAAAAATATTTCTGACCTAGACCTTGAAACTTGCCGATAAGAGCATATGTTTTGATTATCACGAAAGCGTGATTTCACCCCATAACTGGAGGTTACATATGCAAATCAAATTCACCTTTAAGCATATACAAGCTTTAGACTCAATCGAGTCGTATGCTACGTCGCGTATAGAGAAGCTTGATAAGTTCGCAATGCATAAAGAGGCTAGAGTGCACTTTATTTTTAGTGTTCAAAAGGCTGAGCAAGTAGCTGAGATCAATATCGATGCGGGTCATATTCATTTAACTGCAAAAGCAAAAGACCCTACGTTGTACGCATCTATTGATAAAGTGGTGGATAAAATGGAGCGCCAGCTCTTGAAGCATAAAGAAAAGGTGCAGAAACACCATAAATTTGAACTCAGTAACGAGGGTTATCTGCGTCGTGAGCTTATTGAGCAATCAAAAGAACTCCGAGATAAAAAAGACGCGAGCTAACAGGCTTTTTGCTCTAGAAGCCATTTTCATAAGCCAGGGACTTCCCTGGCTTTTTTATTGACCATTTTCACCTCTTCAAACTAGAATTTAGCGTTTTCCAAAAATTCAAAGAGGAGAGTGTATGGCGTCAGTCTATGGTCCCAAAGACTATTTTTTTACAAGCGAATCAGTTACCGAAGGTCATCCAGATAAAGTCGCAGACCAAATTAGCGATACAATCTTAGATGCATTATTAGCACAAGATCCTAGATCACGCGTTGCGTGTGAAACACTAGTTACGACAGGATTAACTCTCATTTCCGGTGAGATCACTACAAAAGCTTATGTCGATATGGCTGAGCTAGCGCGAAATACAATTCGTAAAATTGGATACACAGATAATGATTCAGGCTTCAATGCTGATTCTTGTGCGGTACTGACAAGTATTGGTCGTCAATCACCTGATATTGCAATGGGTGTAGATGAAGGCGGAGAAAAAGAACAAGGCGCTGGCGATCAAGGCATGATGTTTGGTTATGCTATTAATGAAACTCCAGAGTTGATGCCGCACACAATAAGTTTGTCTCATAAACTCACACGTCGATTGGCAGAAGTTCGTAAAAATGGAACACTGAAATATTTGCGCCCCGACGGAAAAAGTCAGGTAACAATTGAATACAAAGACCGAAAAGCCGTAAGAGCAGATGCCATTGTTGTTTCAACACAGCATCATCCTGATGTAACGCTTAATCAAATTCGTGAAGACGTTATCGAGAATGTTATTAAAAAATCTATTCCTGCGCATTTACTCGATTCAAAAACAAAAATTTATGTCAATCCAACCGGGCGATTTGTTGTGGGTGGTCCACAAGGTGATGCCGGTTTGACGGGTCGTAAGATTATTGTTGATACATACGGTGGTCATGGTGGCCATGGTGGTGGAGCATTTTCAGGTAAAGACCCTTCAAAAGTTGATAGATCAGCATGCTATGCTGCACGTCACATTGCTAAAAACGTAGTAGCAAGCGGCGTTGCTGAGCGTTGCTTGGTGCAAGTTGCCTATGCGATCGGTGTAGCACAACCTATGAGCTTGATGGTTGATACTTTTGGAACAGAAAAAGTATCAGTTGAAAGTATTAATAAAGCTGTAAATGAAATTTGGGATCTCAGACCCGCAGCGATTGTTAAGTACTTTGATCTTTTAAAACCACGTTATTTACCCACTGCAGCTTACGGTCATTTTGGTCGTACAGAAGAAAGTTTCACATGGGAAAAAACAGAGCGTGCTGAAGCAATTAAAAAATTAGTTTAAGTAAAATGTAGGTGCTCTATTTATATAATAAAAAGGCCGTCTCGTAAGAGACGGCCTTTTTTATTGGTAAGTTATGATCCATTTAACTTTGTTAAGTACGATTTCCAAAAAAACATTCTTTAAAAATCAATACCGATAACTATCAGCTTTGTAGGGGCCGTTCAAAGGAACGCCGATATACTTGGCTTGATCTTCTCTCAAGACTGTCAATTGAGCATTTAGTTTTTTCAATTGAAGACGAGCTACTTTTTCATCCAAATGTTTAGGCAAAACGTAAACACCAAGTGGGTATCTCTCTGGGTGAGAGAAAAGCTCGATTTGCGCAATGGTTTGGTTGGCAAATGAAGAAGACATAACGTAACTGGGGTGACCCGTTCCGCAACCTAAATTCACCAAGCGACCTTTAGCCAATAAGATGATGCGTTTTCCATCGGGGAAAATAACATGATCCACTTGAGGTTTAATTTCTTCCCATTGGTATTTCTCTAAAGATGCAACTTCGATTTCATTATCAAAGTGACCGATGTTACAAACGATAGAATTATTTTTCATAGCTTTCATATGATCATGGGTGATGACATTAAAATTACCCGTGGTCGTCACAAAGATATCCGCTTTATCTGCAGCGTAATCCATGGTTACAACGCGGTATCCTTCCATTGAAGCTTGAAGTGCGCAAATAGGATCAATCTCTGTGACCCAAACTTGAGCTGAAAGTGCACGTAAGGCTTGAGCTGAACCTTTGCCCACATCTCCATAACCTGC
The DNA here is from genome assembly GCA_034439615.1 of Oligoflexia bacterium. Lineage (NCBI taxonomy): Bacteria > Pseudomonadati > Bdellovibrionota > Oligoflexia > Oligoflexia bacterium. Next base: position 8,638 of record JAWXAT010000040.1, read on the forward strand.
TACCACAGCAACTTTGCCGGCAATCATAACGTCTGTTGCTCGTTTGATACCATCAACGAGTGATTCACGGCATCCGTAGAGATTGTCAAATTTTGATTTTGTAACAGAGTCATTAACATTAATTGCAGGAAATTTTAATTCTCCACGAGCATGCATTTGAATCAGGCGATGAACGCCTGTAGTGGTTTCTTCAGTAACACCTTTGATTTTTGAAAGACGCTCTGAGTACCAGTGAGGGTGTTTTGAAAGTTTATCTTTAATAGATTGAAACAAAATTGTTTCTTCTTCTGAGTGGGGTTTTTCTAAAACGCTTTTGTCTTTTTCAGCGCGTGTTCCTAAATGTAAAAGTAAAGTAGCATCGCCACCATCATCTAAAATCATGTTTGAGAATTTGCCACCCGGCCATTCAAAAATGCGATGAGTGTAATCCCAATATTCTTTAAGGCTTTCACCTTTAACCGCAAAAACAGGATACCCAGCTTTTGCAATAGCTGCGGCAGCGTGATCTTGTGTTGAAAAGATATTACATGAAGCCCATCTGACTTCAGCACCAAGGGCTGCGAGTGTTTCAATAAGCACAGCTGTTTGAATAGTCATGTGCAAAGAACCTGTGATAAGAGCACCTTTGAGAGGTTGTGTTTTAGCAAACTCTTCTCTGATGGCCATAAGACCTGGCATCTCTGTCTCGGCAATTTTAATTTCTTTGCGACCCCAGTCAGCAAGACTGATATCGGCTATGACGTAATCTTTATTTTCCATTTGTGGAATCTCCTCTTATAAATCGCGCAAAACATGACAAGGAGATGAATAGATTGCTTCTCACCTTGTGCGTGTGTCGCACGATTGATTAGGTGAGCGCCGTTTAATGAATAGAATCTGAGCCTAGGGCAACTGATCTGCCTCGCAACGCTCCTCAAATTCTGTATTTTCTTATATCTAAAATTGGGAAGGTTTGAAACTGGAAAATAGCACCTAATGCATTAATGTGGCGCATTACAGGTAAGTCAAAACAGATATGTCAAGGCGATCGAAGCAAAGCAAACCGTCTCTTGCATTAAATCTAAAGGCCTCTTACGATTTTAAGAATAAAATCTTTATGGGGAGTGCTATGAAGTATATTTTTCTGTCCACAATTATTTTGTCGCTTCTATTTTCAACAACAAAAAGTTTCGCACTGATCAATGGCGTCATTGATCATACGGGTAAGTTCCCATTTGTTGCTTTAGTGGGCGGGTGCACGGCCACTAAAGTGAGTCCTCAACATTATATTTTAGCAGCGCATTGCTACATGCAAAAAATAAAGCCTCTTATCCATACAATGAAAAATTCAAAACAAGCACTCTCATTAGATAATTCTCAAATCTCCCTACATCCCTCCTGGATTGAAACTTGCTCTAAAATAAATTGTTCTGGTTTAGAAATCGGAACTCCTCAGGATAACCCGCGTAAAGTTGATCTTGCCATCGTGAAACTTGCAAAGCCTGATTACTCAATTCCATTTGTACAAATTGATTACGGCTCTATCAACACAGGTGAGTCAGTTGTCATCGCGGGGTTTGGTTGCACAGCCGATATTGGTGAAGAGGGCGATGGCCTGCGCTATGCTGAAAGTATTGTTGTGAGCGCAGATATCATGAAGCACCAACATTCTTTATATGCACCAGTAGCCGACCTTGCATCGCAAAGTAACTTTGTCACTCCTGGTTATTCATACAACACTCGGTATTCAAGTTTATGCCCCGGAGATTCTGGTGGGCCTGTGTTTCGAATGAAGAATAGCTCTCCTGTGCTCATAGGAATCAATGCGGACTACACATTTTTTGGCCCCTATGAACGAAGTATATCTGTGACCAACGTTCACACCCGTATCAGTGATGATAGTTTTTATTCAGTAGGTAAATGGGTTCGTGAACAGCTATTGAAATTATAAAAATCCAAAAACGATTTTCATTTTACAACACATCACATTGATCCTTGCGACCATGACCCCTTTTGTATTATTGAACATGAAGTTTTGGCTTACTCACTAGGCTTTAGTCCACTCGTAAAACCATTAAAAAATTCCGATAAAGTCATGAGATGTATCACTATGAGATTTTTCAGATTTTTAGAATTTTTAAAAAGGTAAAACCGTTAACAGCAGTTGTGTGGATTGTTTTATTTTTAGCCACAAACCTCGCTGTTTTACCCGCCACCACTTTTGCTGTTGAAGTAAAATCCGATGCTACATGTATTAAAGTTGAAAAAGACCTCGAAGCACTTTTTCAAAACCCCAAAAATGATAATCAACTTTACGTCGATAATTATAAAGACCCAAAACGAACCAGCGTGCAATCAGAAGTTGTCACCACGCGTACTACCAATAATATTCCTACCATCAAGAAAAAAGGTACTGACGACTACACTTACTTACACCAAAACTTGGTTCTTCGCGAAATGCGTAAAAATAATATTCTTACAAAGCAAGACATGCTTATTTATAGCGATTATAAAACTTTGCGTTTGAGTCTTAAGACAAAGCCCCATGGTAAAATGGATGAAAAACTCACCCGTGCGCTTGATAAAGTTTATGACCAAGCGGGTAAGGATTGGCTTGAGTATATGAAGTTAAAGCGTCCTGATCTTTTGGATGAACTTCTTAAAGCAGGTTTTGTTGATCCCACACGTCCACAAGACTTGCCCGGAAAATTATTTAGAGGAGCCTTTGGTGAAAACTCTGCTTCTCCCGAAGAAGTTGCTTTAGCCGTTCGTGCGGCTCGCTACTTTGATAAAGACGGAATTATTAATATCGGCTTAGTGACAGAAGATCTTTTAAAATTGCGTGCTGAAGTTTTTGAGCGTCGAATTGCACTTTCACAAAAATTTGGAAAAACTGCTTTATTCACCAACCGCGGCTCAACGGGTACGCTGACATCCGATGTCTTTGCTATTTTAAGAAAAACGCAGGACAAAAAAGAAATCGAAAAACAATTAAATGCTCTTCTCAATGGCAAGCAAGTACTGAGTTCTCAAGATATTGATGACATCATGATGTATAATCGACAGGTCGATGTTTTTTCTCCGACCATTGACCCTCAAGTTGAAAGAGCTGATTTTAATTTTGATTCGACTGTAGACGTCACTTCAGCAGATTGTGGCGGCTTAGGTGGATTTAACCAGCAATGTACAGCTGAAGCATTAGCTCAAGTGGGTAAATACGGCTCACTTAAAGACACCACTTTTGTAGTTCAAAAAGGAATTAAAAAAGCAGATGAGTATTTGACGCGTTTTGAAACAGAACTTAAAAAACAATATGCTAGGGCTAAAGGTTCTGAAAGCCGCAGTTTTTCAAAGATAAATGCTGATGTAGTGAAGGGGGGAGATGACTTCCATCTCAAGACTCCTATTAGAGAAAAGCTCACTATGGATCAAAAGAAAAATTTCGTTCGCGGTTTAGGAAGGCCAACGGATAATACGCTTAGACCTGGAAATTTTCGTATCACTTTTGGAGCGCAAAATCGTGCTGAAGTTTCAGTACTTGAAAGTGTTGAGAAAAAAATAAGGGATAAATTACTTGTGCCCCCGGGGCGAAATTCCAAGGATTTTATTATAGCTGTAAATGTGAAACACACTCCTGAAGGTTCCTTTCTTGAGTTTTTTGTGGGTGGAGAAAAAATCCCAGCGCGTTTTAAGCAAGAGATCGAAAACAGTGCTCAACAGATTCTCAAAGAATCAGAGTTTTCAACTTATAAGCTTGCCCCTCATACAGCTGATTCGTCTCCTGTTTGGCTAGCACCTCCTTTACCGAAAAAGCAAATACGTAACATAAGCAGTCATCCATCAAATTAGCCTAAGTCATTAATTTATCTGGTTTATTAAGCCTTACCTTCATCACCTAAGTGCCTCGCATATCAATCTAATATTCTAGCCAAAGGTCCTAAAGCTCCGCGTTAAAAGACCGATAGATAATGTAAGGGGTAGCGGAATGAAGGCCAGTATGTCGCAGTTTGTAACTCGGTACGCGTTTGCATTCACAGTGATGTTCATGCTTTTAGGTTATCAAAACTGTAGTTTTAGCACTCAAAGCATAAATGATATCAATAGACAGCCAACCTCAGTTCAGGCGCCAGTAGTAGAACCCTTGGTTGAGCCACAATCTGATAAATCCTCAGCTATTTCTGAAGTGGCATGCATTAAAGACTGCTAATTTAAATTACGCCACGCATTAAATATATTGCAACGTATTGTTACGTATAGTAACTCTCAAGCATGGCGACAAAAAAAATTACAACAACAGTTTATATTACCGAAGAGCAAAATCAGCTCCTCAAAGAACTCAACAAGCGCACAAAAGTGCCCGTGGCAGAGTTCATACGTGAAGGTATTGATTTGATTTTAGAGAAAAACCGCTCGCGTTTACCTGGGCAAATTGATTTAAGCCCTACCGAATTTAAAGCACATTCAAATAACTCCAATATTCTCGACAATTAAGCTCGCAGCACCTATAAATTAGCGTCGATCATGAAAAACAATCTTGAACATATCCGAAATTTTTCAATCATTGCCCACATCGATCACGGCAAAAGCACTCTTGCTGATGGACTCATTGAGTTCACAGGAGCACTTTCCCAGCGTGAGCGAAAAGATCAATTTCTAGATAATATGGAACTAGAACGTGAGCGCGGCATTACAATAAAAGCTCAAACAGTGCGACTTACATACAAAGCAAAAAATGGAAAAACTTATCAACTCAATTTGATCGATACCCCCGGGCATGTTGATTTTAGCTATGAAGTTTCAAGATCTCTTGCTGCTTGCGAGGGGGCAATTCTTGTTGTCGATGCGTCTCAGGGTGTTGAAGCTCAAACTTTAGCCAATGTTTACATGGCTCTTGATAGCAATTTAGAGATCATTCCAGTTCTTAATAAAATCGATCTTCCTGCCGCTGACCCAGATGGTGTGAAACAACAAATTGAAGATGCAATTGGCATTGATGCCAGTGGTGCTATTTATGCAAGTGCTAAAGAAAAAATCGGTATCGAAGAAATTCTAGAGGCCGTAGTAGCCAAGGTTCCTGCTCCCACAGGTGATAAAGACAACGTACTTCAGGCTTTGATTTTTGATAGCTGGTTTGACCCGTATCAAGGTGTGGTTATTTTAGTGCGCGTGATGGAGGGCACCGTCAAGCCTGGAATGAAAATCAGGCTGATGAGTATTGGTAAAGACTTTGAAGTTTTAAAAGTCGGTGCTTTTATGCCTTTTGCACAACAACTCACAGAGCTTAATCCCGGTGAAGTAGGTTTTATTATTTCAGGTATTAAAGACGTTCATGATTCAAAAATCGGTGACACGGTTACGAGTTCTAAAAATCCATCAACAACACCACTTGTGGGTTTTAAAGTAGTAAAACCGATGGTGTTTAGCGGCATATTTCCTGTCGACGGGCCAGATTATGACAATCTTCGTGATGCGCTTGAAAAGCTAGCATTGAATGACTCAAGTTTTTCATTTGAACCTGAAACAAGTATCGCTTTGGGTTTTGGTTTTCGATGCGGGTTTTTAGGTCTTCTTCATATGGAGATTATCCAGCAGCGTTTAGAGCGTGAGTATAATCTTAATCTGATTACAACAGCACCAAGTGTTGTATATAGAATTACAAAAACAGACGGTGAAGTTTTAGAATTAGAAAATCCTGCGGATCTTCCTCCTACAACCCAGATTGCCAAGTTTGAAGAACCCATCATCACCGCGACGATTCACTGCCCCTCAGAATTTATCGGTGGAATTTTAAAACTCTGTGAAGACAGACGGGGAATTCAAAAAAAGCTCGAGTACTCGACGACCAATAAAGCAATTATAATGTACGAGCTTCCGCTAAACGAAGTGGTTTTAGATTTTTATGATAAATTAAAAAGTATCTCAAAAGGTTACGCCTCACTTGATTATGAATTTCTTGAATTTAGAGAAAGCCAATTAGTGAAGGTCGACATTCTGATCAATACAGAACCCGTTGATGCGTTGTCACTTATCGTACATGAAAGTAAAGCTGTGGTCCGGGGTCGTAAGTTGACAGAAAAACTCAAGGAGCTTTTGACTCGTCAGCAATTTCAAGTAGCAATCCAGGCTGCAATTGGCGCTAAAGTTATTGCCCGCGAAACGCTTGGCGCGCTGCGAAAAGATGTTACTGCGAAATGTTATGGCGGAGATATTAGTCGTAAGCGTAAGCTCTTAGAGAAGCAAAAAGAAGGCAAAAAACGTATGAAGCAGGTGGGAAATGTTGAGATTCCACAAGAGGCTTTCTTGGCGATCTTAAAAACGGAGGAGTGATGTCAGCTTTTGTAGAAAATGTAAAACGTTTTTTGGGTATCGGTCGTAGTGGTAATTCAGATCAACGTGGAACATGGGGGAGTGGTTTTGGATCCCTATTTTTAGCAGTTGCAGTAGCACTTACCATTCGTTGGTGTCTGATTGAAGCCTACGTCATTCCTTCTGGCAGTATGTTGCCCTCGCTTTTGATTCAAGATCATATTTTTGTAAATAAATTCGTATACGGTGTGCGCATTCCTTTTTCAAAAGAATGGTTAGCACGTTTTAGTCAGCCTCAACGAGGTGATGTTATTGTTTTTAAATACCCTGAAGACGAGAGTACATTTTTTATTAAGCGCGTTGTCGGAATACCGGGAGATAAATTATCTTGGGATGGACAACAACTCACCATCAATGGTCAAAAAATTCCAACATCTGAGAATCCCAAAAAAGATTTCTTTTTCTCAATTCTCAATGATCGTGAAATGGCCGGTGGTAAAGAGTCTTATGATCTTATGGAAGAAAAACTAGACGGTAATCCTCACCCCACACTTGTTAAAAAAGATGCCGTTCATACATTAGTTGAAGGTCAAGAAGTTCCACCTAATTCACTATTTGTCATGGGTGATAACCGCGATAATTCAAACGACAGTCGCTATTGGGGTTTTGTTCCCCAAGAAAATATTTTAGGTCGCGCTATGTTTGTTTGGCTCAGTTGCGATGAAACATTGCCTGCTCCTGTTAATTTTATTTGCAGTCCATTAGCCATACGCTGGAAGCGGCTTTTTCACTCTGTACACTAAGCTGTTGGGGTATTCATTGTGACTGAACAAAAACCTCCTAGTGAAAAGGGTCTCATCCGCGAGTACGTTGAAAGTCTTTTTGTCGCAATAATCATTGCGCTGATACTAAGATCATTTGTAATTGCAGCATATAAGATCCCCACTGGAAGCATGGCTCCAACTCTTAAAGCTGGGGATTGTATTTTTGCTTGGAAACTCCCCTATGGTTTAAGAATACCATTTACTCGAATTTCAATTATCCAACCCCAAATTCCAGATCGAGGAGATGTCATAGTTTTTAGATATCCCGAAGATGAATCCCTCTCTTTTATTAAAAGAGTTGTGGGTGTGCCTGGGGACAAAATTGAGATTCGTCAAAAAAGGCTCTATATCAACGATAAGATTTCGCAATATGAAAATCTTAAGCCAGCTGATCTTAAAGTTTTTGATGACTTGCCACATAATGAATTTCACATTTTTCAAAAGGAAACCATTGATAATAAATCTCATCTAGTCATGTTTCGCAGAGGTGAGGATGAAGATTCTTATGGCCCTGAAGTTGTTCCCGAAGATAGGCTTTTTGTGCTTGGTGACAATCGCGATTCCTCTGATGATAGTCGCTTTTGGGGTATGGTTCCCCTTAAAAATCTTGAGGGTCGGGCTATTTTGATCTGGTGTTCATTTGACTGGGAAAAACGTATCAAAAACACTGGCATTCCCCGCGTAAGAACCGAAAGACTTCTCACGGTTATCCATTGACAATCACTCATGTTTTAACTAATTTAAATGGCTATGAATCTTCTCGGCCGCTCACTCTTAGACATACCTGATTTACGTCGAGAAGAGATCGTTTTTTTACTCACCGAAGCCATTAAATTTAAGAAAAAACATAGCGGTACAGAATCTATTTTGGGTTCTCATGTGGGGAAGAGTGTAGCTCTACTTTTTTTTGAACCCTCAACACGTACACGAACTAGTTTTCAAATGGCAGCTTATAGATTAGGCCTTCGCACACTCAAACTTGATTCATCTTCAAGTAGTTCGCAAAAAGGTGAAACCATTTACGATACAGCTCGCAATGTTGAAGCTCTAAGACCTGACGCGATGGTCATTAGACATGCGGGCAGTGGAATCCCCCTTCAAATTTCACGGTTGCTTAAAATTCCAGTTATTAATGCAGGTGATGGTTTTCATGCACACCCAACTCAAGCTTTGCTCGATGCCTTTACGATTCATGAAGAGTTTTCAGAATTTAAAGGCCTTCATGTTTTGATCGTTGGAGACATTGCTCACAGTCGTGTAGCACGAAGTAATATTCATTGTCTTAGAACTCTAGGTGCAAAAGTGACCATTTGTGGTCCGCCAACTTTGATTCCACCTCTAGCTCGTGAATTTGGTGTAGAGGTCTCTCATAATTTAGATGAAATTTTACCATCTGCCGATGTGGTGATGGCTCTTAGGATGCAAACAGAGCGACAAAATTCATTTCAAATTCCATCGCTCAAAGAATACACAACTCGTTACGGCATCACTTCTGAAAGATTATTAAAAATTAAAGACAAAGCTCTGATTATGCACCCAGGCCCTGTTAATCGAGGTGTCGAAATGATGTCTTCGGTGTTGCGCGACCCTCGTTGTCGAGTGCTTGAACAAGTGCAAAATGGTGTGACTATGAGAGCGGTTCTACTAGGACATGTATTGGGAGTATTGAAGTGACTACAACTTTTAAAAACGCCATTCTTTTTGATCCAAGTCAAAGACTCTTTGAAAAAGGGAGTATTGTTGTTGAAGGTGGAAAAATTTTAGAAATCTTAAAAGATAAAAATGCTGACAGCGGGAAAATCATAGATCTTAAAGGTCAGTATCTAATGCCAGGTTTTGTAGATCTTCATGTGCATTTTCGAGAACCTGGCCAAGAGCACAAAGAAACTATTGCAACAGGTTCACACTCTGCAGCAGCCGGTGGATTCACAACCGTATGTTGTATGCCCAACACTCAGCCCGTAAATGATTCAAGTTTTGTCACCCAATACATCATGGAAAAAATCCATCAACAAGCTGTAGTGAGAGTTCACCCTATTGGTGCCATTAGTAAAAATCTTGATGGTGAATCTATGGCCGGAATTGATGGAATGATTAAAAGCGGATGTGTTGCGCTCAGTGATGATGGCAAATGTGTGATGAATGCGTATCTACTTAGAAAAACAATGGAGTATCTTACAAGCTACGGCATTCCTGTTATTGAACATTGCGAAGATGAACATCTTGTGGGCCAAGGTGTTATGAATGAAGGCTTAGTAAGTTCACAAATTGGGCTAAGAGGAATTCCTCATGCTGCAGAAGATGTCATCGTTTCTCGTGACATCAGTCTTTGCGCTCATACTAATGCAAAACTTCATCTAGCACATCTTTCTTCACGTGGTGCGGTAGAATACATTGCTCATGCAAAAGCGCGCGGATTACCCGTGACAGGTGAGGTGACACCTCATCATCTACTTTTAACGGATGAATCTTTGCGAAATTACGATACAGATTTTAAAATGGCACCTCCACTCAGAACAGAAGCTGATCGACGAGTACTTGTTGATGCTTTGCGATCGGGAGTTATTGATTGCATTGCCACAGATCATGCTCCACACAGTGAAGAAGATAAAGACATAGAATTTGAACGCGCAGCCAACGGAGTTGTGGGTCTGGAGACTGCCTTTGCTGTTTGTTACAAACTTGTTGAGCAAAAAGAGCTTTCTTTAGAGCGGTTAGTTGAGAGTTTAACAACTTCTCCAGCACGCGTATTTAACTTTTTAGATCGTGGGCAACTAAAACAAGGACTACTCGCAGATTTTGCAATTGTTGATCTGAAAAAATCATGGAAAATCGATCCAAAGAATTTTTATTCTAAATCCCGAAATACTCCATTTGGCGGATGGGATGTAAATGTGCAGGTTACATCCACTGTAGTCGGTGGAGAAGAAGTATTTAATGTAGAGAAAGGGATATGCATCTGACAGGCTTCCTGGTTCTTGAAGATGAAAAAGTATTTGAAGGAACCTGGCATGGAAATTCTGATTGGACAGGTGTAGGAGAAGTCGTTTTCAATACTTCACTTGTTGGGTATCAAGAGGTCATAACTGATCCGAGTTATTATCAACAAATCATCGTGATGACAGCGCCTGAGCAAGGCAATTATGGTGTTTCAGATAATGAACGTGAATCAAAAAAAGTTTGGTGTGAGGCGTTTGTTTGTCTTGAACTTAATCGCAGTTCAGATGCACGTCGTGGCAATCTTGAAGATGAATTAAGTTCCTTTAAGCGACCAGCGCTGAGTTCAATTGATACACGATCATTAACGCTTTATCTTCGCACGCGAGGAACTCCGTGGGGAGCCGCTGTTCGTGCTGATAGCGCAGAAGAAGCAAAGCGTTTGGCTTTGCCACTGATTGCTGAGCATAAACGTAAGGTTTCTTCAGATTGGGTTTATGACATTACAGTTAAAAAATCTGAGTTTTTTCCAGGTCAAAAAGACAAAGGCCGAATTGCTATTCTTGATTATGGGGTGAAGTCAAATATTGTGGGTGAACTTCGTAAACGAAGTGCCCAGATCGCAGTATTTGGTTCGCGCACACCGGCACATGAAGTTTTAGATTGGTCACCTGATGGAATCGTACTTACCAATGGCCCTGGTGATCCGGCCGCCGTTCAAGTTGCAGTGGGTGAGCTTAGTAAATTATTAGGGCAAAAACCAATCATGGGAATTTGCATGGGACATCAACTCTTAGCCCGTGCCCTTGGTGGAAAAACTTTTAAGCTCAAATTTGGACATCGCGGTTCGAATCACCCCGTAAAAAATCTTAAAACAGGAGAGATCTACATGACTGCCCAGAATCACGGTTATGCAGTTGATAAAGATCTTCCAAGTGGAGTGAATGTGAGTCAAATCAATCTCTACGACAACACTGTCGAGGGTATCGAAGCCCCTGCTTTAAATGCATGGAGTGTGCAGTATCACCCTGAGGCGGGGCCAGGCCCCCATGATTCAAGGGTGTTGTTTGATCATTTTATAAGTGAAGTGGTCCGATGACGGCATTTGAAAGTATTTTAGAAAAGTTAATTCAACATTTCACGGGCACTGATTATCAAAAAGAAATCCTTGAAGGTAAACGTGAATTTTTTGAGCGCGCAGGAATCATCGATGAAGAAAGTGTCAATTTTGAAACGCGCATGTCTCAGTTTTTAGATTGGTATATGTTTTCTCGTGATCTTTCAGAAATGCATATTCCTCCTGTGAATTACTACTTTGAGCAAAAAAAAGACACTCTTCCTGCTGATGAGTTGGGCCTTTATGAAAATCTCACTAAAAGCCATCACAGTCTTTTTGAGTTTCTAAAACTACGAGACAGTGATGTTACAATTCGTGATTTGTTTTCAAAAAATAAATACGTGCTTCTTAATTCTCCCATCACTGCTGGGTTTAACGCTGATGAAGTTTTTGAAGCTAGATTAATTCCTTTTGAAAAAACTTGGGTGTTCACACATGGTTTTTGCTTTCACCCCGTTGAAGCTACAAAATTTATTTCAAAAGAAATTAAACAAGTCCGACATCTTGATCAAAGCCATAAAGAAGCGCTCATGCTTAAGCTTTTAAAAATGCGTTATAAATTTGAACAGTACAAACATATCCGCCTTGATTTTATTTATTCCAACGATGGAAAGTTAAGAATCTAGAGAGGAATAGATTTGCCTAAACGTACCGATATCAAAAAAGTATTACTCTTAGGTAGTGGTCCAATTGTTATTGGACAAGCCTGTGAGTTTGATTACTCAGGTACTCAAGCATGCAAAGCCCTGCGCGAAGAGGGCTATGAAGTAATTCTTGTAAATTCAAATCCTGCCACAATTATGACTGATCCAGAGTCAGCACATCGTGTTTACATTGAACCACTTGAAGTTCCATGGCTTGAAAAAATCATTGAAATTGAAAGACCACAAGCATTGATTCCAACACTTGGGGGGCAAACTGCTCTAAATGCGGCCATAAAACTTCACGAAGCAGGAGTGCTTAAAAAATATAATGTAGAACTTTTAGGTGCTTCGATAGAAGCGATCAATAAAGCTGAAGATCGTCAACTTTTTAAGCAGATCATGAAAGACATCGGAGCAAACACTCCAAAAAGCTTTAACGTGCATTCACTCGAAGAAGGGCAAGCAGCTGCTCGTGAGCTTGGTTTTCCAATTGTTTTAAGGCCAAGCTTTACAATGGGTGGTTCTGGCGGTGGAATTGCTTATTCTCAAAAAGAATTTGAAGAGGTATTAGCATCAGGATTATTAGAATCACCCACTCATGAAGTTTTAGTTGAACAAAGTGTTTTGGGTTGGAAAGAATTTGAACTTGAAGTCATGCGTGACTACAAGGGCACGTTCGTTGTCATTTGCTCAATTGAGAATTTTGATCCCATGGGTGTTCACACGGGTGATAGTATTACTGTCGCTCCAGCACTGACATTGACTGATCGTGAATATCAAGAAATGCGCAACGAAGCGCGAAAAGTTATTGAGGCCATTGGTGTTGCTACAGGTGGAGCAAACATCCAGTTTGCGATAAACCCCGATAATGGTCAGCGCATTGTTATCGAAATGAATCCACGTGTATCTAGAAGTTCAGCACTGGCAAGTAAAGCCACTGGATTTCCGATTGCAAAGATTGCAGCAAAGTTAGCTGTTGGGTTTGAGCTTGAAGATATTCTTAATGACATAACAAAAACAACGCCGAGTTGTTTTGAACCTAGTATTGATTATATTGTCACAAAAATTCCTCGTTTTGATTTCGAGAAGTTCCCAGGTGTAAAAGACAGTCTGACAACACAGATGAAAAGTGTGGGCGAAGTAATGGGTATTGGCCGCACTTTTAAAGAAAGTCTTCATAAAGCCCTAGCCTCTCTTGAAAATGGTACGGGCGGATTTGACGAAGTGGTATTTGATGAAAAGAAATTAACTGAGCCCAACAGTCGGCGCATATTTTACGTGGCCCAGGCTTTTAGAGAGAACTATTCTGTTGAAAAAATCGCAGACCTTACAAAAATCACCCCTTGGTTTTTAGAACAAATTAAAACTCTCATCGATGCAGAAAAAAATATTAAACTTGAAGATTTAAGAGATTCAAAAAAATTACTCGCACTTAAAAAGTTTGGATTCACAGATAAACGTATCGCAAAACTACTTAAAATCAGTGATGAGCAAATTAGAAAAACAAGACAGGGTTTTGGTATCAGGCCGGGCTTTTGGTCTGTTGATACATGTGCTGGTGAGTTTGAATCAAACACTCCTTATTATTATTCAAGCTATAGCGCCCCATCTCAGACTCCTTTAAATCTTCATAACTCTGTTGTTGTTTTAGGAAGTGGTCCTAATAGAATTGGCCAGGCCATTGAGTTTGATTACAGCTGTGTACAAGGAATTAAAACAGCCCGAGCAAATGGTTATAAAGCCGTCATGATTAATAGTAATCCTGAAACTGTATCAACAGATTATGATACCAGTGATTATTTATTCTTTGAACCACTTACCAGTGAACATGTAATTGAAGTTTTAGATTTTATTAAGCCTGTGGGTGTATGCGTGCAACTCGGTGGTCAAACACCAATAAATTTAGCACCTTTTATTGAGAAGTCAGGGCATAAGATTCTAGGTTCAACCTTAGCAACAATTGAGGATGCAGAAGACAGAGAGAAGTTTTCAAAACTTTGTTTTGCTATTGGTTTAACATTACCCAAACATAAAACGGCCACAAATATTAAAGACGCATTAAGGGTTGCTCAAGAAGTAGGGTTTCCTGTGATATGTCGACCAAGTTTTGTGTTAGGCGGTCGTCGGATGGAAGTCTTGGGCTCGGTAGAAGAATTAAAAAATTATCTAGATCGATATGACGATCTCATGAGTGAACAAAGTCCACTTCTCATCGATGAATTTCTAGATGATGCTTTAGAAGTAGATGTAGATGTTGTCAGTGACGGTGAAAACGTTCTTATTGGCGGCATCATTGAGCATATTGAAAACGCTGGCACCCATAGTGGTGATGCCATGGGAGTATTACCCCCACAAAGATTGCAAAGTGAAGTCATAGCCAATATTGAAAATCTCTCTCGCTCTTTATGTCAAAATTTAAAAATCATTGGGCATATGAATCTGCAATTAGCCATCAAAGAAGATAAAGTCTATGTTTTAGAGGCAAACCCTCGATCATCCAGATCTGTCCCTTTTGTAGCTAAAGCTACGGGTATTCCACTAGTAAAATTAGGCATGCAATGCATGTTAGGGCAGCGATTAACAGTTACGCATTACTGGAGAAATCTTGACACTATTTCTGTCAAAGGTGTTGTGTTTCCGTTTAAAAAGTTTTCTGAAGTAGACACACTTCTTGGTCCTGAAATGCGCTCTACGGGTGAATCAATGGGGCGTTCTACAAAAGATCAGGAGGGTAATCCTGATTATGTTGAAGCTCTCGAGAAAGCTTTTGTTTCTTCAGGCGTGAAGATTCCTCGCGACGGACAAGTTTTCATTTCTATACGCGATAAAGATAAAAAAAGAGGAAGCAAGATTGCTCAAGGTTTACTTAGCGGGGGTTTTAGGCTCATCGCAACAAAAGGCACGGCAGAATTTTTAAGTAGCCAAGGTCTACCAGTTGAAGCCGTGAACAAGGTTCGTGACGGAAGTCCTCATTGTGTCGATTTGATTTTAGACGGTAAAATTCAAATGGTTGTAAATACAACTGCTGGGGCGCGTTCGATTTCCGACAGTTTTAGTATTAGGCGCAGCTGTGTTGAACGCAATGTGCCATGTTTGACCGAAATTTCAGTAGCAGAGGCTATGGTTAAAGTTTTAGAGATCCAACCAGGTAAAAATCTTAAAAAGATTCGTGTTGCTCCACTTAGTCGATGACTTGACGCTTCTTTATCAGCATGAAACAATCTTAACATTATAGCTGTATTCAGGAGGATCTATGCCGCATTTTTCAAAATGGATTTTATTTTTCGCATGTTTTCTTTATGCGATGGTTGGTTTAGCAAAATCTGAAGGCCCCAATTCTATTACAATTGGTTTTATTCCTGGTGAAAATCCTGAATGGCTTAAAAAAAATGGAGTTGAGCTAGCTAAGTATCTTCAACAGAAACTTGATGTACCTATTAATATTTATATTTCAAAAGATTACAAAGGTTTGGGAGAAGCCATGCGAGAGAAAAAGGTCGACTTCGCATTTTTCTCTGCAAGTACATTTGTAGAGGCCGAAAAAAAAGCAGGTGCGAAAGTTTTACTTAAAAAAGTATGGGAAGGACCTTTTTACTACAGTGCTATAATAACCACTAAAGCAAGTAAGATTAATAATCTTAACAGCCTTAAAGGAAAACGTTTTGGTTATGTTGATCAGCATAGTGCTTCGGGGCATTTATATCCGCTCGTGATGCTTAAAAATAAAAAAATCGATAGTGAAAGTTATTTTAAAGAGATCAAGTTTTTTGGTCAGCATGAAAACTCAGTTAAAGGTCTCATCAAGGGTGATGTAGATGCCGTGGCTGTTTATGCTGATGATCCTAAAGGTAAAACTGGCGCATGGAATCGTTTTGCACCTGAGCAAAGTGAAAATATTAAAGTGCTATGGGTGAGTGACCCTATTCCAAATGATCCATTTTGTGTGAGACAAGATTTCTATGACAAGTACCCTCGTCTAACTCATGACATGATGTTTTCTTTAATTGACATGCGAGACGAACCAGCTGAGAAAAATATTCTTAAAAACCTCTACGGAATTAAATCAATGGATCTCGCAACAAGTAAACAGTATGATCCGGTTAGAGAACTAGTGAAATACTTAGACAAAGGGAAATCTCAGTAATCAATGTCTAACGCTATCGAAGTATCAGGACTTGCGAAAAACTTCATCTTACCACTCACCAGGCGACGTGTCCCTGCGCTCAAGGATCTAAGCTTCTCAGTTAAAGCTGGTGGTTTAGTTGGTTTTCTTGGCGCAAATGGCGCGGGTAAAACTACGACACTGAAAATAATTCTTCGCTTGATATTCGCTGATCATGGTGAGGTGAAAATCTTCGGGAAAAATCATAACGATCTTTCTGTAAAGAACAAGATCGGTTTTTTAACAGAGCGTCCTTATTTTTATGACTACTTAACGGGTAGAGAATTTCTTACTTTCTGCGCAAAAATTTTCAAAAAAAAAGATATTCTAAAACGCATTGACCCTTTACTTGAAGAAGTGGGCCTTTCCCACGCTGCTGATAGACCATTAAGACGCTATAGTAAGGGTATGCTTCAACGTATTGGTATTGCGCAAGCCTTAGTGAATGATCCTGAGCTATTAATTTTGGATGAACCAATGAGTGGGCTTGATCCTGATGGGCGATCTGAGGTGAGTAAGATCATTGCTAGCTGTAATAAGCGAGGAGTAACCGTGATGTTTAGCACGCACTTACTACCTGATGTTGAAACTCTATGTGACCGTGTGATTATGATTGATCACGGAAAGCTAATTGTTGAAAGTGCGGTAACAGATCTTTTAGAGAGTCAAACAAAAGGTTTTACTTTAGAAATTAAAAAGGCTGGGCAAAATCAAAATCTCTCCTTTAATTTTGAAGATGATGCAAGTCTTCAAGCTGCCATTGATCAAGCACGAAAAGAACAAAGCAGAATAATAAAAGTACTTCCGCAAAGGCCAAGTTTAGAAGAAGTTTTTTTAAAGTTGAAAGGAACAGGCAAATGAATGCTGCGTTCCTAGTTGCCAGTAATACAATGAGAGAAATTTTGCGCGATAGGATCCTCTACGGACTTATTCTTTTTGCTATAGGAGTAGTAGCTCTCAGCGTTTTTCTTGGTGAGCTTAGCTTATTTGAACAATCTAGAATTATTACTGACTTTGGCCTTGTAGCTGCGCAATTGGGATGCGGAACGTTGGCTATTTTTATCGGGAGCTCTTTGGTTTGGCGTGAAATCGAAAAACAAACTATTTTGACATTACTTTCCAAACCCGTTAGTCGAAGTACTTTTATAATCGGAAAATTTTTAGGTTTGTCTTGTGTGATACTTTTGGTTGATGTTCTTGTTTCGCTTTTTTTAGCTTTCATATGTAGTCAATATGGTCAGGTGTTTTGGACTCAATTTATTATTTCGGCATTTGGAGTTTTTGCTGAATCTCTTTTTCTTCTTTCAACAGCGATTTTTTTTGGAGTGTTTTGTAGGCCAGTTTTGACGACGCTATTTACACTAAGTGTTTGGCTGGTGGGGCATGGAGTAAATGATCTCCACTATTTTAGTGAAAAAAGTAAGAATGTTGTTTTGAAAAATTTCGGTCTTGGGTTTAGCCGAATTTTTCCTAATTTAGAAAATTTTAATTTTAAAGAAGCGGTATTGTATGGCGACGCTATAACAAATCAAACACTCTTGAATGTCAGCTCATTGTGGTTGGCATGGATTGCTATTTTGTTAGTGGTTTCAATATGGATATTTGAAAAACGTGATTTCACCTGAGTTTGTTTACGGTATTCTAATTTTTATTTTAGGCGCATGCCTAGGAAGTTTTGGCAACGTCATCATACTGAGATTACCTGCAGGGAAAAGTATTGTCCGTCCGGGAAGTTGTTGCCCACATTGTAAAAAATCAATTAAATGGTTTGATAATGTTCCAATATTAGCTTGGTTTTTTTTAAAAGGAAAATGCAGGCAATGTGGTGAACCAATATCGCCCCGCTATTTTATTGTCGAACTACTATCAGCTGTAATTTTTTTGGCGCTCTATTTGAAATTTGGACTCACAATTACATTTATTGAATGCGCACTCTTTGCTTGGGCTGGACTAGTGGCTAGTGTAATTGATCTAGATCATCGTATTTTGCCTGATGTTTTCACGCTGAGTGGAATCATTATTGGCTTAATTGGGGCTTTTATAAATCCAGATCGTACATTTCTTTCTGCATTAATAGGCGTAATTGCTGGTGGAGGATTTCTTTGGTTGGTTGCAACAGTCTATATGGCAATTCGAAATGAAGAGGGTATGGGCGGTGGTGATATCAAACTTTTGGCCTGGATTGGTGCCGTACTAGGTTGGAAAGCAGTGATCTTTTCTATATTAGTGAGTAGTATCACTGGTTCGATTTTTGGTGGCGTGTTTGCAGCTCTCCAAAAGTCTGGGTTGAAAACATCAATTCCTTTTGGTCCATTTTTAGTATTCGCGGCACTTATGTATATTTTTGTTGGTGATGCCGTGATGCATTCTTATCTTTCTATTTTTTTTCCATTCACTGAGTGAGTCAAGAGTTTGACATTATGCTCGCGCTTCGCTTTAATATAAGAGGGAAAACAGTTTAACTTCGCAGCTTTGACGCGCAACAAAAAGGTAAGAGCCGGATGCTCTTTGGATCCAAAAAGGTTGTGGGTCTCGACATAGGAACAAGTTCAATAAAACTTGTAGAAGTCGAGAAATCACGACAAAACATCACACTTACATCTTTTGGTTTTATTCCGACTCCGGCAGGTGCAATCGTTGGCGGTGAAATTACAAATCCAGATGCTCTCACTGAAGCAATTCGTACTCTTATTCAACAAACAAAAACAAAAAGAAAAAAAGCATGTACGGCAGTTTGGGGTACAGCTGTAATTACGAAAAAGATTTCCATGCCAAGAATCGAAGAACATCTGTTGGTAGAGCAGCTTAAGTGGGAAGCTGAACAATACATTCCGTTTGATGTGAATGAGAGCAATCTTGAATTTCAAGTTTTGCATAAATCTTTAGCTGCTCCTGAACAGATGAATGTTTTATTGGTTGCTGCTAAAAGAGATCTTGTATTTCGTTATGCTGAAGTGATTGAGTCCGCCGGACTCGAATGTTCGGTAATTGACGTAGCAGGTTTTGCATTAAATAATTGCTTTGAAGCCAATTACGGTCAAATGCAAGGCTCCGTCATTTTGTTAAATATTGGCGCCGGAATGACAGACTTTGTAGTGGTAGAAAACGGCGAAGTTACTTTTTCACGTGATATTCCAGTTGGTGGTTTGACATATACAACAGATATTCAAAAAACAATGGGCATTAGTCTTGAAGAGGCTGAATCTTTAAAAGTTTCTGCAGGTACAGGGCAACCAGTGCCCCAAGAAGTTACTGACACTCTGAGCCAAACTAATGAAGTCGTTGCAGATGAAATTAAAAGAAGTTTTGATTTTTTCATGGCAAGTTCTTCTGAAGTCACTATTCAAAAAATTTATGTCACTGGTGGTGGTTTGGGATTACCCGGGCTCTTTGAACATATTCAAGGGGTAATGAATCTTCCTATAGAAAATCTAAATCCATTCCAGCAAGTTCAATTTGATACTCGCACTTTTACAAATGAGTACATAGCTCAAATTAGTCCGTACGCTGCAGTTGGAATTGGCCTCGCGATGCGTGAGGTTAAAGACAGATGATTCGAGTTAATTTACTTAAAGATTCTAGAGACCGAGGAACTTCTACAGTTCTCGGTGGAGGCACATTTTTAGGAGGAAGCGATTCAGTTGAAGGTGGCGAATCAGCCAGACCTGATCTTTTGATTAAAATCGTCATGTTCATAGTACCTGTAATTTTTCTTTACGGCTATCAACAATACACTGCAGGGATTGCAGAGGCGCAGATGGAAGTACTTAAACAACAATCAGATCAAATTGATACTCAACTTAAAGCTTTAGATCCAGTAGTGAAAGAATTGGAAAGATTTGAAGAAGAAAAAAGAAAACTCAATTCACAACTCGATATAATAAAGAGATTGTCAAAAGAACGCTTGAAGAACGTTAAAAGTTTAGATGCGCTTCAAGGCATCATCCCTGCAAAAGCATGGTTAAGCCAACTTAAGATAGTTGAGAATAAAGTCGAGTTAGAAGGCTTTGCAACAGATGACATCGTAATTTCTGATTTTATGCAAAGCCTAGATTCTTCCATTTATTTCACGAACATTTCACTTACAACTAGTGATGAAGCTAAAAAAGAAGATGGTGTAGTTAAGAAATTCATCATCAAGTGTAATCTGGAGAATCTGTAATGGCAACACTACAAGATCGACTCAAATTAGCACCTAAAAGTTTTTTTCTTCTGGTGGGTTTAGGTTTAGCTGCAAGTTTGTATTACTCATATGGTTCTAAAGCCGAGGAGCTAGCACCACTGATTGTGCAGTTAAGAGCCGATGTAGAAAAAAACCGCATCAAACTTAAAGTAACTCAAGATCGAGCTCAAGATAAAGGTAAGTTTCAAGAAGAGATGGAGCGTATTAGTCAGACATTTAGATTAGCATTGGATTATTTACCTAAAGAACTTGAAATCCAAGACATGCTTAAGAAAATATACTCTGAGGCAAGAACAGCGGGTGTGGAGTTATCAAATTTTAAGCCCAAAGAGGTAGTCGTAAAAGATTTTTACGAAGAACTCCCAATGGAAATTCAACTTAAAGGTACTTATCCGCAAATGGTTAATTTTTTGGGGAACGTGAGCAAAATCCCAAGAATTATCAACATTCGTAACGTAGAAATAGATAAGCCGGTCATAGTAGATGGTTATCCGGTAATGCGTATGACTGGGGTGCTTGTTGGGTATCGATATAAGGAGCCTCGATGAATCGGACTTCATTATTGTATATAGCAATGAGATTATTGTCTGTGATTGTAGTGACCGGTTCTACATTATTATTTACCTCTATGGCTCAATCTCAAGATGTAGATGCAGCGGCTACAACAACCCCATCTTCTGCTTCTTCAAACACACCTGATCTTTTGCAGGGGATCATTGAAGATTACACCTACATTTCTGAAGGAAAGCGTGATCCATTTTTGCCATTAAGTGGAATCAATGATTCTGGTACAACTATTGGCCCAATGTTTCCGCTGCAGAGATTTGACTTAGATCAATTGAAGCTGGTTGGAATTATTTGGGACGTAAAAAATCCAAAAGCTATGATCATGGATCCAAACGGAAAAAGTTATGTTGTTAAAGCGAATGAACGAATCGGGCGCAATAGCGGTTACGTTGCAAGGATTCGTGAGGGTGAATTAGTTATTGTAGAAAGTTTTACTGGTAATGATGGAAAAGTGACCTATCAAACAAGATTAGTGAAGCTTGTCACTGAATAAGCGGAGGACGCATGAAGCGTAAAATTGCAGGAGCCCTTTTTGTATCAACATTGATGTTGATGGGTTGTGCTACTACTGAAAATCAAAGTGAAGATGTCACTGAGAGTGCTGAAGGCCCCGGAGATATGACTGATGATTCGCCGGTCGCAGATTCCGCGGCAGATTCTGGAGCATCAGACACTACAGAGCAAGATTTAGCTCAACAAGCGACTGAACAAACTCCTCAAGCGACACCTGAGCCTGTGCCTGCGGAACCTCTTCCGCCAGAAACAGCTCAAGCTGAGCCTCCTCCTCCTCCTCCGCAAGAAGAAGTTGCTGAGCCTACACAAGCGGTAGACGAAGGCCCGCCTGCGCGAATTACAGCACTTGATTTTGATTCCAATCTCAATGGTGGCACTGTAATTTTAAAAACGAACAAACCTGTTCAGTACTCAACTAGACGGAATGAACAAAATAATCAATTCGTAATTGAAATACAAAACGCTACTGTCCCTGCAAAATTTCGCAGACCGTATAATACAAAAGAATTTGGTGGTCCAATCGCATCTATTAATGCGTACCAGGCAAAAGGTACTGCAAAGATTGCTCGTATTGTCGTTCAAATGCGTGATGCTAGTGAGCCAGCTGTCAGTCAAGATGGAAATGTAATTAATGTTGCAAGTGCTGGTGGAGTCGCCGCACCTGAGCCTGTCCAAGCAGAAGCGGCGCCAGCACCGGTAGCAGAAGATGCAGAAGATGGTGAAGAGCCCATTGCCGCAACAGATGAAAATGTTTTATCAAATCGCTCACTAGGTGAGTTTCTCACCGGTAATAGTAAATTTTATGGTCGTCCAATCTCGTTAGAAGTAAAAGATGCAGATATCAGAGATGTGTTTCGTTTTATCTCTGAAGAGAGTGGTTTAAATATAATTGTAGGAGATGATGTCGCTGGGAAAGTTTCACTTAAATTGAGAAGAATTCCATGGGATCAAGCCCTCACTGTAATTCTACAATCAAAACAATTGGGCTATGTGAAGCAAGGAAATATTTTGCGTATTGCAAAACTTACCACAATCCAATCTGAATCTGATGTTGCTCGCACAGTGATTGAGTCTCAACGTTTACTCCAGCCCCTACGTGTTCAACTTTTTCCCATCAGTTATGCAAAATCTGAAGAGATTGAAATGCAAGCAAAAGATTTTTTAAGTACTCGAGGAAAAGCAAAAGCCGATAGACGTACAAATACACTGGTGGTCACAGATATTGAAGAAAATCTTTCTCGCATTAAAGCTTTAGTTCAAAGACTTGATACGCAAACACCACAAGTCTTAATTGAAGCTAAAGTAGTTGAAGCGCGTGAAAGCTTTTCTCGACTCATGGGTGTAAATTGGGGTTTTACGGGTGCTCCAACTGCAATAGGCCAAAATGCAACAGGCGGAGATGTTAATTTAATACCTCGAGTTTCAAGCAATCCAGCAACTGCAACTTCAGCCCTGGATTTAGGGCTTTCAGTTGGTACGCTTGACGTTTTTGGTGATCTCAATGCATCACTGAAACTTTTAGAAATTGAAAGGCTTGTTAAAGTAATCTCTTCTCCTCGAATTGTAACTCTTGACAGAGTAGATGCAAAAATTGAGCAGACAACCCAGTTTCCCATATTTAGCAGCTCCTCATCGACGACGGGAGCCACAACTTCTTCGGTTTCATTTCAAGACGTAAAGTTACAGTTGAGTGTAAAACCTCAAATCACAATTGAAGGCGGAATCATTATGGATGTTAATATCCTCCGCGAATTTCCTGAACCCGCAACCCGCATCGGCGGAAGCGAAGCTCGAGCAGTCAATAAAAGACAAGCTCAAACCCAAGTGTTAGTTGAAAATGGAGACACTGTTGTCATCGGCGGAATTTATCAATCCGATGTCAGTGAAAGTGAAACCGGTGTCCCATGGCTTAGAAAAATTCCAATACTTGGAGCCCTTTTTAGACAACGTGGCATTGAGCGGGATAAAAACGAACTCGTAATATTTCTTACACCACGTGTGCTCAATCGCGATAAAGCTTTTTCTAAGCGTCAAGAGGGAGAGGAATAATGTTTAAAAAAATTACTTTTCTAGTTTTATTATTGAGTTTGGCCTGTGCCAAAAAGAATTCAAACCTACTTATAAATCCCACCCCCGCTCGACCAATCTTAATTGTTGGAGGAGAAAGTACCACTGTAAATGGTTTTGATTTAAGTCCTCCTTATTTTACGGTGGCCTCTATGTCTGTGCATTGGAAGGGTGGAGGTAATCTTGCAATATTGGCCATTACAATGGAAAGCGTTGTTAGTGCTGGGTCAACTACAGCTTCTGCTATCAAAGTAAAATGCGCCCTTTCAGGTGATGATTTAAAACTAGTTTTTCCAGATAACATTAGCGCTGCAACAGGCGGAATTGTAGTCGCCGAAGGTGCTGCCGCAATTACATCTCGAATATTTGGATGTGGTGGAATTACATTGCCAATACCCGCTCCAGAGAGTTTTAACATCCCTGTTACCGTTAAAGTTACTGGAGTCATACAGGTTCCATCAAACCCCAACAACACTACTGGACGAGCAATAGGAACATCCATTATAAATGTCCAGTAATGGACGATTTATTTTCAACATCACAAACTCAATTTATAGATAGCCAGCCTCTAGCTGAGCGTGTTCGTCCACAAAACGTTGAGGCATTTGTAGGGCAAAAGTACGCTCGAGAACTTCTGAAAGCAGAAAAGCTACCCAGCCTTATTTTATGGGGCCCACCAGGTAGCGGAAAAACTACTTTTTCTCACCTTGTTTCAAAATATACAAAATCCACTTTTATTAGCCGATCAGCAATCGACACAGGTTCAAAAGATCTCAAGCTTGAGGGTGAAGACGCAAAACAAAGACTCCTTCGATTCAGTGAAAAAACCATTTTGTTTATTGATGAAATTCATCGACTCAATAAATCACAACAAGACTGTATATTGCCCTATATCGAAAAAGGATATTTTACACTCATTGGCGCAAGTACAGAAAACCCAAGTTTTGAATTAAACTCAGCTCTCTTAAGCCGTTGCCAAGTTATCGTTTTTGAAAGCCTTAATGCCGATTCAATCTCAGCAATTCTTGATCGAGCACTTAAATCACTCGATACTGATATTGAATGGAAATCCATTTCTGCTAGCCCCATTAATGAACATATTATTCAAACTGCATCGGGGGATGCTCGGCGAGCACTTAATTTATTAGAGAATGTTTATTCATATTATGTGTCTCACGGTTCACAAAAACTAAATGATGAGCAAATAAAAGAGGCGTTTCAGTACATTCCCACTCGTTATGACAAATCAGGTGACAAGCATTACGATACAATTTCCGCATTTATTAAAAGTATCCGTGGGAGTGATCCCCATGCTGCACTTTTTTACCTAAGCGCTATGCTTAAGGGTGGAGAAGACCCACTTTTTATTGCGCGAAGACTTGTGATACTGGCAAGTGAAGACGTGGGTAATGCTGACCCTCGAGCCCTGCAGGTCGCTATTTCTGTAAAACAGGCCGTAGAATTTGTCGGTTTACCTGAAGCGGCTATTAATTTGGCGCAAGGAGTAACGTACTTGTCCTGCGCACCAAAAAGTAATCGAAGTTATGCTGGTCTGAAAAAGGCTCAAGAACTTGTTGAAAAACACCCAGATTTAGAGCCCCCACTTTCCATCAGAAATGCTCCAACGCGCTTGATGGAAAACTTAGGTTATGGTGAAAAATATCAATACGCCCATGACAGTAAGTCTGGCGTGACAGCACAAGAGTTTATGCCCGATAAGCTTAAAAATATAAAAATTTATGAACCCACAAAACATGGTTACGAAAAACACATAAGCCAGTATCTTGAATGGGTTGAGGAACAAAAAAAGTGAAAATATACAGAGTTAACGCATTTCATCTTACTGAGAAATTTAAACTCAAAGACATTGGGAATTTTTTAAATATCCAGCCAATTACTTTAAGTGTTTGGGAAGCTGCATTTAAATTTTCAGATGAAAGTTATTTCTTCCTCTATAATTTCGGCTCTGCAGTATTTTTTAATGTGGCTGAAGAAAATCAAAAAACAATCTTAGATAAGCTCAAAAAAGTAAATCTTCCCCAAAACCCTGGCTACACCACAACGGATGAATTCAGCGTAGAGGTGACTGGCGAAGGAAAACACGAAGTCAACTTCAATAAAGCTATCATTCATGATCTTACTTATCAAAAAGCACGACTAGTAAGTATGGTCGTTGCTGAATCAGCAGCTTTAGAATATTTTGAACTCATCGTTGATGATCTTTTAGAGCGTAACCATCAAATATCAGATTCCTTGCGCACAAAAGGAAAACTCATCAAAGAAACCAAGCAGCTCATAAAATTTATCGGGTTTTGCCTAACCACGAAACAAGAGATCATTGCAAATCTCTACGTTGTCGACGCCCCAGATGAAGTTTGGGAAGACCAAGTTTTAGACCGCCTTTATGGCGAGTTAAAAAGAATGTTTGAAATTGAAACCAGATACCGCGTACTGGAATATAAATTAAAATTAATTCAGGAAAGCGTTGAAATTATAGTAGATCTTTCTAAATCCAGCCGTGAAATTATGCTTGAAATGACTATTATCGCACTTATCGCAATTGATATTATAATTGCATTGGTCGGAGGGAAATTCATATGAGGATTACTCGTTGGCGTGCCGACAGAAAACCCACAAGAGAAGAAATTGAAGGTGTTTTTAAAGACGAGGGTATGGAATTTGTAGTAGAAGACCTACCAGCAGGCTCTGAAGTTAAAGACCATCGCCACCCCTTTGATGAGGTGCGGGTGGTTGTCTCAGGGGCTATTCGCTACAATGTCGCGGGGAATGAATTTCTTTTACGCGAAGGTGATAGGCTTGATCTCCCAAGTAACACGCGTCATTGGACAAGAGTTGAACCAGATGAAGGTTGCGTAACTATCTATGCTTTTCGAGTAAGCTGATAAGCAGATTAAATATTTTATGTTTTTTAAAAAGGTTTTTATGTTTTTTTTAAATCTGAAGAAAATAGTTCCAGTTGTAGCAATTATTATTGTTGCGAATACTTCCTATGGAGCAACACGCAAAATCCCCAATGTTTTACGTCCGATCACTCAACAAAAAACGTCGCTAAGTGAGCAAGAACTTCTTAAAGATACAACAAAGTCTTCTTATGTAGATTTTCAAGTGAGCTCCGGAACAATCGTTGCACGAAACACTGTTTACTCTGGCTACCAAACCAGTTTTCTTTCCCTTCAAGCGGGGTACGGTGCTTATTTAAAAAATGATTGGGAGGCGTCAGCACAACTTCCCATGACATGGCTATCTGATGAAAACAATAATCAAGATCGAATTATTGGTAGACC
Organism: Oligoflexia bacterium; assembly: GCA_034439615.1. NCBI lineage: Bacteria > Pseudomonadati > Bdellovibrionota > Oligoflexia > Oligoflexia bacterium. The sequence goes on from JAWXAT010000040.1 coordinate 35,242, forward strand.
CCATATCAATATTTCAAAATCACTTATGCTTGAAAAAACTGTAAAATTAATTGGAGGTTTCGGAATGAAACTTCCTCTATATGACACATCATTTGGAAAATCAGAGCTCTATCGAGCTTGGGAGTTTGCCCCTAGAATTGGCGTTAATGTTACTTTTAATAATCCTGCCAATAGTTTTTTTGCTAATGGAAGTATCGCCTATAACACAGACACAAAATATACATACGGCACTTATAATGAGAACACTGCTAGCTCAGCAGTAATAGAACGTTCGATCGATCATCCTTTATTGCTCAGATCAGTAGCCGGTTTATTGCATGAATCTCAAAGCTACACCGTTGGTATAGGCGCTCGTATAATTCCAACCTTAAATGCGGGAAGTGAGAAATCATCAAGTACAGCTCAAGGGAGCAATCCAGAAAAACATGAAACAAAACAGCTTACATCTTGGTTGGTTGAAGTTTTTGGTAGTTATGAGCTTATTGAATCTGTAAATCTAAAAGCAGGAGTATCAAAAAGTTTACGAACTGAATTTGACAATACTCGTCCCAATCTAATCGCACATGATAATTTTTCAGACATAGCTGATTTGGCTTTTAATCTAGGTGTCGTTCAATCCTTTTAGGCAATCCTTCTAGGCAAATTTTTTAGACCAAAGTGATGAAAATTTCGAATATTTTGCGTTTTAAATAAAAGAAGGGGTCATCTTTCGACGACCCCTAAAAATAATCCCTACTTTTGTCTAGAAGGGAGCCACCTCATTAAAAAAGTGGACTCTATTACATATATGCATCGAACCACCACCTCCTTCCAGTCCCTCGTGGGACGTGTCTAAATATATTAACAAATAATAAGTTTCTTCTCAAGTTGACCTGTTAGAAGCCGATACAAACTCTGTGATGTCAATGAGTTGGGGGAAAACTTAATGAATAATGACAAAGAATTTGTCACGCAGCATGACTTAATGACGATCATCGAGGATTTCATCAGTAAGTCTGCGGGACTAGTGTTAGCAAAAAGCAACGAAGGAGACGTCGCAATTTGTCAAAAAGGTGATTCTAAAAAAATCAAAGTTAAGAGTGCTGAACTCGCCGACGTGCTTGTTCGAAAAGATGCTGATGGAAAAGAATTTGTGCAGATCAATTTTGCAAGTGGTCGCAAGATTTTGCTAACTGATCAACTCATCGGATTCAAACCATTTCCAGTTGCAGATTTAGATGTGACAAAACTTCCTCGTGTAGTGACAACACTTGATCTCTTAAGTGTGTTTGAAGCCATCGAAGAAGCTGTTACATCAGCCTCAGACGGTCGTGCCGAAGAAACTGAAACACTCAAGCGTGTTTTTAATTCTATCATTTTGGGTGGAGAAGAAATCGGTTTTGATCTGACAACAGAGCGTTCGTGGATTCGTAGACTTGCTGTTGTTGGCTCAAAGACAAGCGCTTAATTAAAGCTAATCGCAAATTCAAAATCCAATTTGGAAATTATTGATCATTCGATGAATCTCAATTCATGTCGTTGTATTGTTATGTCGTAATTCGAGTCAGTGTATTCTTACGCGTAAACTTGTGCATAGTTACGCAACATAGTAGTTGCGCCTCAATCCAAGTCGATGAATTGTTACCTCGCAACGATGTTCAATATGTGAATCACAGCACATTTTGTGCAATAAATTCATGGATTGTGTTGTTGAATAATAGTTCGAAATGAAAAGTGGTGGAGGCGAGGGGGATCGAACCCCTGACCCCTAGCTTGCAAAGCTAGTGCTCTCCCAGCTGAGCTACGCCCCCGACAAAACCATAGTCAGCTTGACTTTCAGGGCTTTTGAACACCCGTGTGGTTTGCGGCACTCATGTGCCTAAAGTTAAAACTGGAACGGCCAAAGTAAATGATGCCGACATTTCTGTCAAACAGTGTTGCTCCTGCTTTTAAAAAATCTCAAAAATACTTATCTAAGTTTGAATTTGTATCTTGTTTTCCGACGAAGATTGAGTTAGTTAGTCCCTCTGCTTGAGCATTTGGTTTGAAACACCACCGATCGCAGGAAAAAATTTAAAAAATAGAATTTTAAATATTGACTTACTTTCGGATTGTAACTAGAACTTGTGCTCTTCACTTAAAAGAATCGCTCTCTGAAAACTAAATAGCTAGTATAAGTTTTGGCCAAAGTAAGTTTCTTTGAATTGCGAAATTTAAAAGAACATACTTTCTAAATAAGCAAAGTAGAACTCTCCTTCGGGAGAGATTGAAAAAGTTAATTGGAGAGTTTGATTCTGGCTCAGAACTAACGCTGGCGGCGTGCCTAATACATGCAAGTCGAACGCGAAAGTCCTTCGGGATGAGTAGAGTGGCGCACGGGTGAGTAACACGTGGGTAATCTGCCTAGAGATGGGGAATAACTCCTCGAAAGAGGAGCTAATACCGCATATGACCACAGCAACTACGGTTGCAGGGGTAAAAAGTGACCTCTATTTATAAGTTATTGTCTCTAGATGAGCCTGCGCAGCATTAGCTAGTTGGTGGGGTAATGGCCTACCAAGGCTACGATGCTTAGCTGGTCTGAGAGGATGATCAGCCACACTGGAACTGAGACACGGTCCAGACTCCTACGGGAGGCAGCAGTAGGGAATATTGCTC
>JAWXAT010000041.1 GCA_034439615.1 Oligoflexia bacterium
GGAGCAGGTCCCAAGGGTTTGGCTGTTCGCCAATTAAAGTGGTACGCGAGCTGGGTTCAGAACGTCGTGAGACAGTTCGGTCCTTATCTTCTGTGGTCGTAGGTAATTTGAGGAGAGCTATTCCTAGTACGAGAGGACCGGAATGGACGAACCTCTGGTGTTCCAGTTGTCGCGCCAGCGGCAGTGCTGGGTAGCTATGTTCGGAACGGATAACCGCTGAAAGCATCTAAGCGGGAAGCCAACTCCAAGATTAGATTACCCTGGGCCTTCGGGCCCCTAAAGTCCCCTTATAGACTATGAGGTTGATAGGCCGGGTGTGTACGCGCCGTAAGGCGTTTAGCTAACCGGTACTAATAGGACGTGAGGCTTACCTTTATTTTCTTTTGAAATTCATCTCAAGAGACTGTCGTTTTGGTCATATATCAATTTTCAAAATTTTACGTTTTGACACTTTGCTGGTGTCTATAGCGACGAGGTCACACCTGATCCCTTTCCGAACTCAGAAGTTAAGCTCGTCAGCGGCGATGGTACTGCACGGGAAACCGTGTGTGAGAGTAGCACGATGCCAGCATTTTTTTTAAGCCCGTAAGAAATTACGGGCTTATTTTTTTGGGAAATAAATTTCATGGCAATTCGAATTACACGGTAATAATCTTTAACAATGACGATTCCATTTAATAAAATGTCTGTTGTTGGTAATGAAGAAAAGTATCTGCTTGAAGCACTACATTCTGGCAAATGGTGCGGTCGAGGACCCAAAACAATTGCACTTGAAAATCTGCTTAAAGAAATCTGTAAGGTTAAATATGTTTTTTTTGTCACCAGCTGCACTTCTGCTCTTGAGATTAGTTGTTTAATTTCAAATATTGGCCCTGGTGATGAAGTTATAATGCCGAGTTTTGGCTTTGTATCCGCGGCCAATGCTGTCGTGCTTAGAGGTGCTAAACCTATTTTTGCTGATGTCGAATTAGATTCATGGAATTTATCAGCGCGTACTGTTGCACCCTTATTAACCACAAAAACAAAGGCTATATTAACTGTCCACTATGCTGGTTCAAGTGCGGGTATTGAAGATTTGCGAGAATTGTGTAAGCAAAATAAATTATTTTTAATCGAAGATGCTGCGCAATCTTTGGGGGCAAAAAGATCTGGTAAATTCATCGGCCCGACACCGTGGACAACCTGCTTTAGTTTGCATGAGACAAAAAATATTTCCTCAGGTGAAGGTGGTTTACTCATGACAGATTCTGAAGAAATAGCCTCAAAAGTGGAAATTCAAATCGAAAAAGGTACAAATAGGCAGAAGTTTTTTAGAGGAGAAATCGACAAGTATACTTGGGTAGATCGCGGTTCAAGTTATATTGCATCGGATCTATTAGCTGCAGTAGCTCTTGGTCAAGTTGAAAAGCTTAAGGAAATTACGAGTAAACGAAAATCTTTTTATGAACGTTATAAAAATGGGCTCGCAGAGTTTGAAGGAAAAATCACTTGGCAAAAAACAACTTCAGATGTTGAAACTAACGGCCATGTTGCAGCATTTACAGTTGATCCCCAGGTAAGGGCAAAGCTTATTTCGCAATTAAAAGAAAAAGGTATTGGAGTTACTTTTCACTATGTGCCGCTTCATGACGCGCCGTTTGCCAAAGAGAATGGTTTTAGTCCAACTAAAGATCTTCCTAACACTCGTCTTATTTCTGAAGGGCTCATTCGATTGCCGATTTACTATTCTATGACTGAACATGATGTTGAACATGTACTTCAGACAGTTCGTTCTGTAATAAATAAAATTTAACCAGAGACATTTTTTTTTGAATATTTAGATAAAGATATTTTATTAATATTTAGACAATAGCACGGTTTCAATTTTGGTTGAGTGACTCAGTGGTTGTTTTTGGAATCAGCGGTTTTGGTATTGGGTATCATAGTATTTTTTGTATTCTCCTGTTTGAACATTATTGAGCCATTGGGTGTTTTCTAAATACCAATTAATTGTGCGTTGTAATCCTTCATCAAAAGATGTTTTTGGGCGCCATCCGAGTTCATTTTTAATTTTTGAACTATCAATTGCATAGCGCCTGTCGTGTCCAGGTCTGTCTTTAACATAAGTTATGAGAGAGTCTGGCTTCTTGAGTTGGGTTAGGATTCGTTTCACAATTTGAATATTAGGCCATTCATTATCTGATCCTACATTATATATTTCGCCAGCACGGCCTTTCTCTAATACGGCCAATATGGCTTCGCAGTGATCATCTACATAAATCCAATCGCGAACATTTAAGCCGTCGCCATATACTGGTAATTTTTTGTCCGATTTTGCATTCATGATCATCAATGGAATTAATTTTTCAGGAAATTGAAAGGGGCCATAATTATTACTGCACCTTGTTGTGACAATATCCATTTCGTAGGTGTGATGATAGGCTCGGCAAAGTAAATCGGCCGCTGTCTTGCTTGCGGAATAAGGGCTGTTGGGAGCCAAGGGAGTTTCTTCGGTGAACTGACCTGTATCACCTAGAGTTCCATACACTTCGTCTGTTGAAACCTGGAGAAATCGCTTGGTTTTTAGATTACGAGCCACATCTAGCAAACGTTGAGTGCCATTAATATTTGTTTGAATAAAAGCTTCGGGGCCAGTGATGCTTCTGTCAACATGGCTTTCAGCAGCAAAATTAACAATGGCATCACAGTCTTGGGCTAGATTAGTCACTAAGTTTGTGTCTAAGATATCGCCTTTTACAAATTCATGGCGGGGATTGTTTTTGAGGTCTACAAGATTTTCAAGGTTTCCAGCGTAAGTTAGCAAGTCTAGATTGATGATGTGAATTGATGGTCTGTTTTGAAGTACATAACGCACAAAGTGATTTCCGATAAATCCAGCGCCACCAGTAACTAATATTTTTTTCATTTATCCCCTTTAATATTTGTCAAATCAACAAATTATGGATTTTCATAAATAATAGATTTTCATTTTGTAAAAGCCAATTCATATTCAGGATTTACTGATTTTGAAAGTAAAATCTATAGGGATAAAACTAGGAGCAATTGAGTACGTAATACTCGGGAGCTGTCAGCATTTAAAACTCAAGGATTTTATTACTTGGTAGGTCTGGGGCTGTGGAGCAAAGTTACATTCCGCAATTCTGATAAAGCATCACAATACAGCTTAAACCTAATATAAAAAGAAATAATGTCTGGCGAGCCATACTACCTCACCTTCTTTTCGGTGCAAGGGCACCAAACTAAAGTGAGATCTAGTGGCGAATATGCGACATGTTTGAACTATATTGACTACAAGATGGGCATTTTATTTGGAATTATTTTATATCGAATTAATCGCAGGAGAGCGGGGAGATCTTTTTTAGATCCCTCGCTCGGAGGTGGGATGTTTGAATATTATTTGTTTTTGTGGGTGATCGGTATCGGTGTATTGGAACACCTCAGGTAACCGAAGCCCTATGCATGAGTACTAGAGCAAAGGGAGGGCCAATGATTCCGAACGCCAAATAGAATATAGGCTCAGATGCCGCCAATAAGTAGTGACATTATGGCGGGTTTTTAAAATTTGGAGTCAATCTGCCACCGTTGGAGAGATTATTTAAATCGAGCCTTTTTCGGACTCTTCAAATAACTCATTTAAAATTCTGCGAGAAACCTCTAGGTCTTCCCAGGTTCCATATTTATTTTGAAAGCTTTCATATTCTTTTTTGTGAACAGGATTGCCCTTAACTGTGTCTGTATAAACTTTTTCGATGAGATCATCAGATTGCATCGATTGAGCATGAATGCGTTTCATTGTCTTTAATATCAGGAGTCCATCAAGAACTGGTGGTGTTGCTGTCCAGGTTGGTTTGTCAGCTTGTAAAATTTTAGATTGTGGATCCAGGTGAGTCGTTATCGTTTTTGAAGATTGGAGTGAGGAGCAGTTTGTAATGACAAATTGAAATATAACCATGCTTATGATTTTAGTTTTGGAATTCATTTTCGCCGCCTCAATTTTAATTTTGGTACGATTGTTTCGTAAAACCAGCATTATTCTAATGATACAAATAGTAGAGCAATGCCTGTGCCATGGAATTTGATGTTAGGGTTAACTTACTGGAATTTGTGTCACGTAATTCGATGTGAGGATGACTTGCTTGGGGTTTGTGCCTTTTTTCGTTGTAAGTAGTGACTGATTTTTAGACACAGAATTTAACTCATAATTTTAGATATTTAGCGCATTATGAGGGGTTCTAGTATTTTCAAAATTCACTATATACCAAATGAGTCTTCTTTTATGTGTTTTTGCCTTTCAATAAATCTCTTAAAGAAATAAGGGGTTAGCTAGCTTTTTAGCTCTGGCATTTATTTCGCTCTAAGTGGCAGTAGGAAAGATTGCGGAGAGAAACTTTGAACAAAATCAATTGGATATTACTAGCAAGTCTTATAATCTTTGAGATTCAGTGTGCCAAAGGGCCATCTCCTCAGGCTGGTTGTGGTTTTGTGCTTAATAATGAAGCGCAAAGAGTAAGCTGGAAAAAACAAACTCCAATTAAAATGTATTTTGATGCAAGTGTTCCAACTCAATTTCACGACGGTATTAAAGCTTCTTTTGCAACTTGGGAAAAAGCCATTGGCCAACAGATTTTTGATTTTGCAGGTTCGCTCCCTTCTTCAGTTCCGACTCAAGATCGTAAGAGTGTAATTTATTGGGAACAAACATGGGAAACTCAGAACAACACTCAGCAGGCTAATACCACAATTTTTTGGGTCGATAATCAGATCACAGAAGCGGACATTCGCGTTAACGCGCAGAATTTTGCCTTCTCGACAAATCCTGGTAACAACGATGTCGATATTGAATCACTTTTTCTTCATGAGCTTGGCCATGTATTGGGCCTAGCTCATAGTGGTTCTGAGCAGTCAGTCATGGCCCTCTATCTTTCAAGCGGTACGAAGCGTCGTGATCTTACTCCAGAAGACATATCTAGCGTTAAATGTGAGTACTGACACATATACACACTTCCAAGCCTTCTAAAGCACGAAGACTCTTCTAAAACCACTAACACTCTTGAGCTTCATGTAAAAAATTCTAATATCTGCGGTAAGTCATTTGATTTTCAGTTGTTTTAAGAATTATTTTGTTGTGGGGTGACGATTAAGGTCAGTAAGCTCTCACATAGAATAACTGCAGTGAAGCAGCAGCATTGGTTTTTAAAGTAATTCCGGGAGTTTATGAATTTTATGAATAAGAGTTCGATGGCATCTAAGTTGCTTAATAATGAAGTATCAGTGCGTGAGCAAATACTTGCACGCATCAAGCATCTAGTGGAGGAAGTTGACATGGCTCTTTATGATAGAGGTTCTGGAATAGGCTTTGTGTACGGAAATCTTGGGGATCTCCTGCGTAAAGTTCAATCGGTAGGAGCGACAGCTAAACCTACTTTGTTTCAAAGCGCTATTGAACGAAAAGATTCGGTTATTCGTAAAGATTCAATGGATCAATTAAAAGATAATGTTACTCGTCTTCAAGAAATGCACAGTCGTTTACAGTTCATGCTTACCGAACTCGAAGGTCTCGTAAAAAAATCATAATTATTTATTAAGTTACTTTTGGAATGACAACAGTCAAAACACCATTGTCATATGTTTTGCTGATGTCGTCGATTTTTACCTTTTTGGGAATATCAAATCGCTCTTGAAATGTTTGAACGTTATGGGTGCTAACGGTTTTACCCTCTTCATTAATTTGGTCATTGAAAGTGCGATTTCCACTTAATGTGACTCGATCATTTTTTACTCGTACGTCAATATTGTTTTTTTCATGTTCAGGAACTTTTGCCTTTAAAACATAGGCGCCAGAAGTTTCATAAAAATTAGTTTTGTTATCACGGATTTGATAAAATGGGTCGGCTTCTTTGCCGGCGTACTTATCAGAGGCTTTTAAGAATTGCTTCTTTTGATTGATGAGTTCACGACCCAAGGTGAGACCTTGATTAGTAAATGCGTCCCGCGCAGATTTTTCATTTTTTTCAAACTTATCTGTAAAATTAACGTGTTGGGAGTCTAAATGATTTTTGTGATGGGTTTGAAGATCTGCAAATTCCTTTTGCTGCCTGTTGATTTGATTGGTTCGCTGGGTGTCTTGTCTTAGTTTAAGCTCCTCAGTATCTTTTTTAAATTCAAGTTTTTCAGTTTTTAAGTTTTGTTTATGAGTATTTTTTTGCTCCACAAACTTCATTTTAGAATCAGTCTCAAGTTTTTGAAGTTGTTTTTCGTGTTTTTGCTGTTGAGTTTCTTCTGTTGTTAGGTATCTCTGTCTTGATTTTTGTAATTGAGTGCTGTCAGATTTGATTTGATCATCAATGCGGATTTTTGCTGTTGTTCTTTGGTCATTGATTTGTTTTGTGGTCTTTTGACGAAGCTGTTCTTGTTCTGTAATATTATATTCGCGTGTTTGATTAAGAGTTTTTGAATGATTGTCTTTCTCTTTTACGATTGTTTGTTGGAAATTCTTAGATTCATCTTTAAATTTTTGCGCATGATTTTCTCTGACTTCTTGAAAGCGTTTTGATTCTCGGTTATCAACAGCAGTTAGTCTTTTTTGATAGTTTTCTTTGAGTTCATTGATTTGTTGGTTGCCTTTTTCATGAACACTATCTGACTTGCCTGCGACTTTTTTCTGAGCTTCTTCTAGGCGTTTGTTGCTTGTTTCATTAATTGCTTCTAACTGAGCTGAAGTCCGAATACTGAGGTGTTCTTTTTGTGTTTTTACTTGATCGTTTTGTGCTTTTGCCCAATCTGCATAATGCTGTTTTGTTTGTTCGATATGAGCACTTTGAGATTCTTGCTTTTTATTAAGGTTTTCAAGTTTTTGATTTGTCTGAGTATCAAGAGCTTGTTGACGCTCACTTGCTTCTTGTTCAGCAGCAGCTGTCTTATGTTTTACTTTTGTTTGGATGTGATTAACTACTGCTTGACCGGATTTCTCTTCTTCATGAATCTTTTTGTCATAGCGTTCACGGACATCCGTAAGCTCTTCTTGATATTTATCTTTGAGCTCTTCTTTTTGCTTTTCAAACCGATCGCGCATTTGTGTTAAGTCACGATTGGCGTCTGTTCGCGTAATGTCTGCCATTTATCTCCTCCATGAGATAAATTAGTATGAATTTAGTGTAACATGTTTTGCGAATTACTGTTGAGCGGGAGCTCTCTGCACTGGAGAACTTAGACCTTGGGCCTGTTGTATTTGAGGTCCGGGTTTTTGATTTGGCAAATCTAGTGGTTGAATCACGGGTTTGGCACAATACTTAGCAAAATCATTCGTGCGGCCACGGCACATCCAATGCTCAATGAGGCGTGTTTGTTGAGTTGGTGTGATCTTGTAGTAAGTTTCATATTGAAGGTGATCCAGTGAGGTTATTACTTCATTTTCATTCTTCTGATTAACATCGTATTTAATACCTAGGCGATAGACGCGATACTCTGCATGGCTTGTATGATTACAAGTTAAAATGAACAGAGATATGATTATAAAATGATTTGCCCAAGTATTCATTACTTGGCTTATCGTCGAGTTATTAAAATTTCTTTAGGATTTGTTGTTTTTGTGGATTTGTTGTTTTAGTGTTGTTTTAGTGTTTTAGATTATTTTGCTCAAAGATGCTGTTTTCAACGATATTAAAATACGTTCTAAGTAGAAGATCATATGTTTCTTGATCAAGCATTTCTAAAAAATCTTTTTTAGCGGTGAGTGAGTCTTTAGCTATGAAATCAGAGAGTAGTTTTTGAATGCGATTTACATTTTCAAAGGTGAAAAAATCCATTTCTTCAGTTGGCTTACTCAAAACACGCCTGATACTGGCATTGTCGAACAGGAGGTGGAGTCCTTGAGCGGATTGATTAAATAAATACTCAACTTGTTCCATTTGAGTTTTATCGATGTAAACCATAAAGGGATCTGCCTCCTTGCAGAAAACCTACTATATTCAGTTTAAGGAATGTTTACTCGAAGATGCAAGCACTGCTATGATGTAATCTGAATAATTATCAAGAGGAGCAGGGACGCTCATGAATAAATTTAATAGTCGTTTATCACCCATCTCGGCCTTGGTCTTGGTTTTAGGACTGATAATCAATACAGCAAATGCGCAAGAAACTAATACTCAAACATTTGATGTTGATGACTCTGGAACTTCGAGCCATCACGCTACGAGATTGAGTATGGATATTGTTTCAGCTACGGCTGCACCTCCAGAGAGTATTAGTTTTACAAGTTATGCCTTTGGTATCGAGCAAGATCTCGGTAAGCGCGTTACCCTCATGGGTAAACTCCCACTTATTTCTGGGAATGCAATTGTCAGAAATGAAATTGGTGAGAAAAAATTTAATGAGCTTGGAAACCCCTTTTTAGGAGCTTACCTACAATTACTTCAGCTTCAAGAGTACCACCCTTTATGGCTCTCGGTTCATGGAGGTGTGAGATTTTCTCGCCCAGAAAAAGAAACAATCGCTGCAGCTCGGTATCAAGAATATCACACGGGACTTTCGCTCACGAAATATTTTGACTCAGTCGCAGTTATTACACAGGCAACTTACATTCAAAAAGTTGATGAAGCAGAGGCTGGTTTAAATGTCGGTAACCAGTTAGATGGGTATGGTGGACTTCGAATTAATATCGATGAAGATTGGGTTGTTCAGGGTGGATATGTAGTGAAGCATGCAGATCCGTTACGCTACATGAACGAAGTGATTGTAAAAGATTGCCTTTACACTGCTGCGGATTTGCAAGTTACTTTTCATTTGAGTCCAATAATGGATTTAGTGGGCCGCTTTGCAATTCCACTAGCTTCACAGCAAAGCTATGGTGCTGCCCAAGCAGCATTTGGTGATCTTACAACTCAAGCCAGCCTTGGACGAAGTTGGTCACTGGGTGTCAACGTAGGTCTTTGAAAGTGAGTGGTAATTGGTTCGTCGCTTAATTTTTGAAACGTGTTCAAATTGCGGGAAGAAAATTACTGACGACGAACTAGCCATTCTCGTTGATGAACACAATGACCTTATTTTTTGTTCTGAGAAATGTATTCATGAAAACTTTGAAGAAGAAATTGAAGCGTTAGAAGATCAGTACATTGCGGCGCGTACACCTGATGATATCAAGTTTCCAGAGTTTAGAAAATATGAACACTTTCTGAAGATTTTACTCAATGAGCCAGACGAGGTCTGGGAGGTTGATACCAGTGAAGATGAACCTCCAATGTGTTTTCTCATCGGTGAATTTCTTCATGAAAAAGATCGTGTTTTTTATGTGGCTGCTGTTTACTATGATTTCAATAAGCCGGTTTTTGTCTACATGCATTTTCCAACGCGAGATGAAAAACTAATCGAAAAATATCGTAGAGATAATCTTGTTTTTGATGCAACAGAAAATGATGATTTGGATATTCTAGATGATGTTATCACTGAGGAGAATATTGCTTTTCAACTTTATGAAGAAATGCTTTTGCATCGGTCATCGACTGATATAGACACGGAAGATTTTAGTCAGTTTAATGATTTAAAACTATCTACTGTTGAAAAACCCTCAGAAGTCTGGCGACTTGTTGACGATGAAGGTGTAACGTTTTTGATCTATATGGCGAGTTATCAAAAGGATAATGAAAATGTAACCTATATCGTCGTTGCCATTGAAGATGAATTAACCCAAGCTACGTTTCCGATATTTGGGTTTCCGACGGTTGATCTAAAGCTTGTCGATAGATTTCGTAAAGGCGAAATGTTTGTCTTAAAATCTAGTGGGAGTGAATTTTAATTTTTTCCAGGCAAGAGATGGGGTGTAACCATTGTGCCTTGTTCGGTTGCGTCGGGAACAAGGTTTGTGCTTGTTTGTTTGTCTTGGTAAATTGCAAAATATTTGTCTGTTCCGTGAAATCTCACCTGAAAGCTTGAGCCTGTATTGTTAGCCACAACGGCCCTGAGTCTCATAGATGCAGCAAGATTAATATTAATGGGTGTGAGCTCAGTTTCTGTGATGGCTCCATAAACTGAATATGTACTCACAGGATTCGCCGCGGCGCAGAGTTCCATTGTGTAATCTTCGCTAGTGCTAAGTTTTTTCACTAAAAGTTGAAGTCCTCTGTCTACTACGTTTGCGCCACAAATACTTTTGTTGTAATTGTCGGTTGACGGCGCGCAAGCGGTGTTAAGTGACACAGTTGCGACTGTTAACAATAATATTTGTACCAATATTGTTCGTTTCAAAATTTAAGCTCCTATGCAATAGTTATTGTAATCTATAGGAGAGACAAAAGACATGCCACGAATATTTCTGACCACAAACTACTTAACGATTTATTCATTGTGCTTGATTGGATGTTTGTTTTTCAGCCAGGCTTGTAGTCATAAGCCAATACCTGAGGTGAAAACTCAATCCCCACAAATTCTTAGTGAGTCTTCTGTAGTAAAATTTCGTCCTCTGGAAGATCCTGTGACACTTAAAAATTCTGGTGAGCCAGGGCGTGTGGAGTTAGTAAATAATTGTTCACTAGCCATTACTCGCACTTTTGATAAAGAAGAAATTAGGCATAAAAAAATAGAAGCTGTAGATTTTAAAGTTCAAACAACGACTACAAAAGTATTAAAAAATTCTAATATTATTCAAAATATACAAACCATTTGGAAAGATGGATTTGTTAATCTCCATGATCTGGCGTATCCGGAGTTGGGTGAAATCATGGAGGTGGAAAGTACTCGAAGTGGAGAAATCAAGAAGGCGGGGAATTACCCGAAAACTTCTATCTTTTTTTTGCCACCACTTCCTTTACCTAAAAAACCCGTCAATGTAGGTGAAGAGTGGAAGTCAGAGCATTCATGGAAAAGTGAAGAAAATGGTTTACCATTGAAAGTGAGTATTGTTTCAAAATACTTGGGATCAAAACAATGTGGAGATTTTGCCTGTGCTGAAATAAGTGTTAAGGGTGAGGTCCATATGCCGGCGGCCATTGAAAAGAAAAATGGATTTATGCATAAACTTAGCGGTCGGTTCCTGTTCGAGCCAAAGAGGGGGCTTCTTGTGTGGGCAGAATTTGGTTCTGATGAGGCCATAAGTGCGGGGGGAGCACGAGCTGAAGTGCGCTCGACGCTGAGATCGGAGTTGATCTTACCACTTGGGTACCGCACAACAGATCGTGGAGAGCCAACTTGTCCGATCGAAACCAAGGAAGAATAAAACCAATCATATAAGTCCAACTACTCATGAGATAACCCATTGCGCGCCAATAAGCCTCGGGCATTGTAAGTGACTCTTGAGTTGATGACTTTACAACGCGTAAACCCATCACGCGTTTGCCAAGTGTGTTTCCAAATAATCCTAGACTAAGTGTAAAGTAGCCGAGGAAGAAAAAGCCTCCGCAAAACTGGCTTAAAAAAAGTTCCATATCATGGTCAGCGGGCACACCGTATTTAGCGCAAGTCGTATGATAGACCCACAGCGTGAAGTTGCCGAAAACAGCTTGTAAAACGATAATTACAAAGAGATCTATTCCAAAGGATGTAACTCGTTGATTTTGTGAGGCTGGTTTGTGTTGAATGTGCATACACACTTGTCGGCTGTTTAAAGATTTTCCACATATGACTTAGGTCTAAAGAAAAATTTATTGGGTTCTTTGTGGGTGGAGCGGTTGGTGGTAAAATGGTTTATGGTTAAAAAGATATTCATTTTAATACTTACATTGTCTGCGGTAAGTAATGCTGAAGTTAAACACCGAGGAGATGCCCCTCCACAAGATTTACCTGTGAGTGATCAAGGCTCATCAGCGCGTGACTATGCTAAGATTGCTAAGATTTATACCCAAGGCGAAGACTGTTCAAAAGTAGATAAAAATCGGGGCTATTTTTTAAGTAAGATTTCTGATTTGCCAGTTTGGCAACGAAGTGTGCTTGAAATAACAGCTTCGGATTTTAAGAACCAAGTGGTTCCTTTTGAATGTATTCAAAAAGCTCAGATGTTGCCAACTAAAGGTATTATTGATCTTCGACAATGCGACAAATGGAATAATAGAAAAAAAGTTCCGCAAGCTTGTGTTTCAACTCATTACAGTTCGGTGCTTTATAATACATATAATCGTGTCATGGATTGTTTTGGTATACCTCCGAAGGAATTATTTGCCCTCATTAATCATGAATCGCGTTTTCAAGTAAATGCGGTAAGTGGTAATAGTTGCGCGGGTGTTGGGCAAATCACTGGCGGTGCAGTTGAGACGCTTAATCGTCCAAAAAACTGGCAACAGTTTGGAGCTGAAGTAGTTGCGAAAAATCAAGCTGAACATTGTCAGCCCATAAAATACATTATGGAAAGACCTCAATTACAGATGAATTTTAAAGATAAAAATAATCGTTGTGAAGCGATAAGCATGCCTGAAAGTCCTCTTATGAATCTGGTTTACACGGCAATGAATCATACGATGAATAGAAAAGGTATTTTTGAATTAATCGAAGCACATTCTAAGAGACTTCCGAGAGGTTTTAGCCCTAAAGAAAAAGAACGATTGATCACGCAATTAACTTCACACGCTTATAATGTTGGATTGGGCGAAACCAAGCGCATTTATAGAACCTATATTACAAATAATACTATGACCCGTGATAAACTCGATTTGCTTAATCCTAATAGTGGATTTAACACTTTCTTGCGTAAAAAAACAAGAACAGGGCACGCTCCTGGTACAATTAAAGATAAGAGACGTCGTCATGAAGTTTCTCATTATATGGCAAGTGTAAGTAAGGATTTAAAATTAATTGAAGGTTCAGATATTGAGAAGGGTCAATGTTCAGACGCACAGTTATATTATTAATATTAGTACTTTGTTCCTTGGGAATGTCAGTTACAGCTGGTGCAGCTAGTAATGCTGTGGATACTTATGGTGAATTTATAAATAAGCTTGTGAGTGATACCAAAAAGAACATGTCATCTAAAGTGAGTTTGCCTGATAAGCGAAAAATATTTTCTTCATTTAAGAAAACCCTCATAGGTTTTGATCGGTTAAAACTGACAATTGATGAACAGTTAAATATTAATGGTCTTGAAGAATTTGTAGATATTATTGATGAAAAAAACTTTCAAACTCGTAATTGTATGTCAGATCGCACCGCAATTGTTTTTAATTTCAGCCCGCGTAACGATGAGCCTGAATATTTTCCGCTTTATATTAGAGATACATTAGCCTTTTTAGATTTATTTTGTGGGTCAGAAATTAAGTCTAATTAATCGCTTAATGTAACCCAGGTGACGCCATCACCACCGGTATTTTTGTCTCCTGCATTCCATTTTGCTACATAACGACTTTTTGATAGAAATTGACGAACTGCTTTTTTTAATTGTTCGGTTCCAAAGCCATGGATGATTTTAACAGAGTCTTTTTGTTCACGCATACAGTCATCTAGCCATTTTTCAAGCCGGGTGACAGCTTCGTCGATGCGCTGCCCTCGTAAATCAAGTTCTGAGGCGTTATCGTCAATGGGAATTGATTGAGCTGAAGAGGAGCGTCTGATTACCTGAACTGGTTGTTCTTCTTTTTGACCAAGGCCAATGAGTGTGTGCCAAGGGAGTTGAACGCGCATCATGTCGGCAAGTACTGGCACCTGACCTTTATGATCAGGTTCACCTTGAATAATCACTTGCCTGCTTAAGCGTGTGGAGTAGGCTGGGGTGCCTGGTTTAAAATCGCGCTTAAAGTCTTCAAGTGTTTGTGGTTTATTTTGTGAAGGTTTTGCTTTCACAATTTCTGGAAGTTCAGCTTTGATATCGTGAAGTGTTTTATTGCGAAGTCTATCTTGTCTTGCGTCTTCAATAAGATTTTCGATTTTTTTCTCAGCTTTTTGCAAGGCTTTCTCTAACCAGCGATCTCTTTGTTCTCGAAATTTTTTAACTAATTCTTGATATTGATTTTTCGCTTTCTTTGCTTCTTCACTATCAATAAGGGTTTGATTTTTTAATTCAATAATTTGTTCTTTAAAATCTTCAATTTCTTCTAATTCTTGTGAGCGCTCAAGCCCTACAGGTGAAAGATGGCTTTTTGCTCTTTTTATAATGTCTTGTAGCACCCCAAGTTTTTCTGCAACAGCAAGTGCTAAGCTTCGTCCTGGAAAACCAATGAGTAATTGATAAGTAGGTTTATTAGTCTTGAGATCAAATTCAAGGCTGCCGTGTTCAACGCCAGTTTCTTTTGACCAGTGCTCTTTGAGTGGACCCAAATGGCTTGTAATAACAGCAAATACTTTTTGCTGGCAAAAATGCTCAATAAAACTTCGTGCAAGAGCAGCGCCTTCTTCTGGATCTGTGGCTCCGCAAATTTCATCTACTAAAATAAGATTTCCTTCACCTTTAATACGACTTGCAAGGTTTAGTCTTGCGATGTGTGAGCTAAAGCTTGAGAGATTTTCACCCACACTTTGTAGGTCACCAATAATGGGGTCAATCTGTTTAAAAAATGGAAGTTCACTCCCATCATCGCAAGCCACAGGTAATCCACACCTAGCCATTTGCGCGGCAAGGCCAATTGCTTTAAGTAAAACTGTTTTACCACCAGCATTGGGGCCAGAGAGTAAAAGAATTTTTCTATTTTCTCCCATGGTAACTGTATTTGGAATTACTTTAATACCTTGTAGAACTAATAGTGGATGCCTGAGGTTAATTAAACCGAATCGATCTTGATTTGAAAATAACGGCAAAGTTCCTTTGATATTTTGATTCAGGTAAGCTTTGGCAAAAGTGACATCTGCTTCAATGAGTGAGTGATCGGCATTTATAAAAGAGGTTACAAAGCGTGTGAGATATTGGCTGAGCTCTTTTAAGATGCGGTATATTTCTTCGGCGATATGAATTTGAACTTCGCGTAGTCGATTGTTCATGGGGATAACTTCGTCGGGCTCCATGAAAACTGTTTGTTTGGTTTGGCTGGCGTCATGAATAAGGCCTTTGACGTCATGTTGGCTTCCACTTTTTACGGGAATAACCATGCGACCTTCGCGATTGGTCACGTATTTATCTTGAAGAATATTTTCCATCTGCCGACGAGCTACGATTTGATCAAGGGTTTTTGAAATTTCACGACCCAAACGTCTTCGCTCTTCACAAAGTGATGCAAGGGTTGGTGAAGCGTCTTCGTTGATTTCGCCACTAGGTGAGAGAACATGATTGATTGCAGAAATTTGTGATTTAAAATCAGCTATTCTTGCCGATTCAGAATTTGCCCATTTATTTTTTGGCTGTTTAAGAAGTGTTTTTAAATTTTGAGCAGTGTTTAAGAATTGCCTTAAAACGATGAGTTCTTTCACATCGAGCACTGCGTGCACATTAAGACGTTCAGAAATTGGTGAAATATGATCAATGACTGAGAGATCGGGTAACTCAGATTCTAAGATTATACTTTGTGCTTCTTTGATATTTTCAATAAGAAGTATTGCTTTCGCAGATGTATCTTGAGGGCTGAGATTTCGGCAAAGTTCTTTTGCGCGCTCAGAGTGAGCGTGTGCAGAAAGTTTATCTAATAAACTTGGCCAATCAAGTTCTCTGTGATTTGCCGACATAACGACCAATGAGTGTGATAAGAAAAGGTAAAATTAAGAAAATAAATGGAATAAAATCTAAAATTTTTGAAAAAAAAGTATTTTTAACTTGGCTAAAATATGGCACATCAACTGTTTGCGCCCACTCAGTATCTTGCGGGCCTTTAGCTAGTATGTGACCTCGCGCATCGGCAATGACGCTAAAGCCAGTATTTGTTGAACGAATCATGGGTCTACGAAATTCAATGGTGCGAGCAATAGTCATAATCATATGTTGATAGGGTTCAAAAGATTTTCCAAACCAGCTATCATTTGTGACGTTCACAAAAATCTGAACTCCAAGTTTAGCTGTTTTTCCTACGAATGAAACATCAAGCCCTTCATAGCAAATAAGTGGTGAAAAAGAAGTATTATTTAATTGAAAAACCATAGGCCCCGCACCTCGTCCGAAATCAGATATTTCAGGAATGAGATCTTTTAAAAAAGGAAAATATTGCGCACCTGGAAAATACTCACCAAATGCGAGAAGTATGTTTTTACGATACCCAGGCTTAGCTGTGCCTGTTTGATCAATGGCAAATACGGCATTATAAGATTTATTATTATTATCGCCGGGGTCTTCTGAATAAGCGCCAATGAGCATTGGAATTGCTTGGGCTTTGACAAAATCAAAAATTCTTCGCTGATAAAAACCGTCTTGCAAACCAGGATCAAGACTTGCTG
This sequence comes from Oligoflexia bacterium, assembly GCA_034439615.1. NCBI lineage: Bacteria > Pseudomonadati > Bdellovibrionota > Oligoflexia > Oligoflexia bacterium. The sequence goes on from JAWXAT010000041.1 coordinate 16,267, forward strand.
GATAAGCAGTTTCAGGCCAAACAATGATATCGGGTTTTAAGGCTGACTTTGCTAAACCTTCGATTGTGAGATCAAAATATTTTCGAACAACGGGTTCTTGATACCCAGCACCTCGTTCGGCTAAAAATTTATCGTAGTTTCCGATATTGGGTTGAATGAGTAGGGCGTGTAATGTTTTATCTTCAAGGCCAAGATTTTTTTCTACATAAGTGCCTATTGATTCTGCACAAAAAAGTAGAAACACAAAAACAATAACAGATCGGCTCCAACCAGGTTTTGGGTATTTCACAAAAGCTGTTGCAAAAGCTGCATTAGAAAGTAAAACCAAAAAACTTAGGCCATTAAAACCGATAAATTCTGCGAGCTGACTTGATTTAAAATGACTAAATAAAAGCGGGTACCCAAAATTCCATGGAAATATCATTGGGAAAAACCATTCACCAGCAACTAAGAGTGACGCTAGAAGTGTGAAAAACCAACCTGGTGTGAGCGGCCATCGTCTATTAATTTTGTAGGCGATGTAGCCAGCGATAGGAACATGTAGTGAGGCTATACAACAAAAGCCTATCAAAACGAGAATGCTCAATGCCCATGGCAAGTGGCCATATTCTCTAGCTGTATGTGCTATCCAGTTAAAACCAATGAAGACAAAAACAAATTGGCAAACAAAGCCTGTGAGTAAAATCTGTTTAGCTGTTGGAGCTCTGTGCCAGCTGACCATGAGCGGAACAAGTGCAAAAAACAATGCCCATGCCGGAAATGGTGGGTAGCTGGTGGCGATGAGCACTGCTGAAAGAATCGCGCTGAAATATGCATTTTGTGAAAGCACCAAAAAGTTGCTCAGTTTTTTCATGATGTCCTCTGATCTTATTTATTATCATAAGTAAGATCAGAGGCCTAGAGACGTTTCTGTCAAAAATGCGGTGTATATTTGCCACCACCACCACCACCACCATCAGTTGGTGTTGGTGTAGGAGTTGGTGTCGGTGTCGGTGTTGATTCGGGTGTCGGTGTTGGTGTCGGTGTCGGTGTTGATTCGGGTGTCGGTGTTGGTGTTGAAGTACAATCCTTGGTTCCTTCACACGGCATACCGCATGTACCAGTGTATGGATCCCCGCTACATGCTTGTTCGGTGTCACCGCAACTTGGGGTGCAAGTTCTTCGGCAACATGGATTACATTCGCTGGAAACTCCCACTGGTGAGAAATTTGTCGGACATGTGGTATGACTGCAGGCCGCTTCTCCGCCGCCAGCAGCTGTCACCATTTGACCGCAGTTCAGAGGAGTTACCGTCGTTGTAGGAGTTACCGTCGCTGTAGGAGTTACCGTTGGTATGGGTGTAATATTGGGCGTTGCAGTTGGTGTAGGTGTTGCCGCGCTACAGGCTTCCGCGCGACCGCATTGCTCACCGTTGGGTGCCTTTCCATCATTTACAGCACACGAGCCAGTACAGCCTGCTATGCAGTCTTGTATTGCAGGCTGTGGTTGTTTACTAATTTGAATACAATTTAGAGGATTGGCAACACATCTACTGCCCTCAGGGTGAAACCCTGCATTGCAACTTTTTGCAGTAGTGAACACACATTGTCGCCAAGCGGCACCACCACTGTGGCAAGATTCCGTTCCGGTACCAATTCCATTTTCAATGGGTCCTTCACAAGTGCGGGTAGTATTTGGTGAGCAACAAGCCTGGAGAAAATAACAATTATCCCCATTTGGCATAGTCGATAAGAAGTAGAAGCATCTTTCTTTAGATGGTCCAGAAGTAGCGCACCCATCTTTGCACTCGGGTACTCCGTATGAAGTCGGATTTGTTGTTCCGCCAGAGCAATAGCCCCCTTGGGTGGGTGGGCAGAGAGCCGGCTCACGATTCGTGCCCCAGCATCGGCTGCCAGACGTACCAAAATAGCTGCTATTAAAACAATATCTATTTCTATCACCGCAATCATTAGCTTGAGTACAGCTTGCTAATCGATAGCAAGCGCCAGATTCAGCACTCGCTACACCCGCATATTCATAACATCTACCGTCTACAGTACAACCAGCGGTCGCACCATAAGCACTGCCAGTCTCGGGTCCACATCTTGGTGCATTGAACGATGCCCAATTTGATGTTGTGTTAGCAGGGCACGCTGCGCTGAGTACTTCGGGGCCTAAATTCATGGCTATGATTGTGGGATTTACAGGGTTATTTGGATCAGTACCTACATATAAAACAATTCCAAAATCGTTACCAACTGGCAGAACAGGCTTAACATGATCTTGAGGAATCAATGGTGGTTCTTGTAGATCTGATTCACCCTTAACACCATTTGCTATATAGGCAATGCTGTCAGCGAAAATTTGTGGTTGAAATTGAGGTGCTACAATTAATGGTACTCTTAACGCCTTATTTGCACCTACTTTAATTGGTATTGCTGCGGGTTCAGAGATCGGATTTTTCTGAGCATCGGTGTAGTAATAGTACAGATGTGAACCGTCAGCTAAACGTTGATTACTTGAATTTGAAACCAGTACTGGTACTTTGATTTCGCCATTGCGTGGCACAGAAATCGGTTGAGGCAGTACTGATACGATGAATATACCACCACCATTTATATCTCTTACAGTGATGGGAAATCTCACCCCATCATCGGGAAATTGGAGATCGCCTACTTTCATGAATCCAACAAGCTCAATTACTTGTGATACGCTTGGTGTTCTTAGTTTAAAACTTACTGTGTATTTATTCAGCGCTGTGCAAGGAACGGAACTTCCATTACAGGGTGGCACACGTGTGTTGATTGTGCGTGAAGCTCCGTCAATAAAAAAACCAGCCCCACCAGCGTTTGTAGAAAGCTGAAAAGTGATTTTGCTGTTTACATCCCAATCTTTTACACCCGTGTTGGTGAGTTCGTATTGCACAGTGAAATCAGAAAATGAACTTGTGCTAGCACGCACTACGCCATCAGAGGGTGAAGTCACTCGGGTTACTGTAGTCAAACCGTATTGATTATAATTGGCAATAGCATTTGGATTTGAAGTGAGACTCACTTCACCAGTTTGAGGTAAAGTGTTTGAGTATGCTGCGCGAATAACAGCAGCGTCTGCAGCAGTAAACTCAGAACTTCCGATCTCGACATTTTTATAAATTTCAAGTGGATCAAAATTAAACAGCCCATTAGAAATCTCAGTACGTCTGTAATGCATTAAAGATTTAAAAAGAAAATCAGGTCCATTAAAGTTTGATACTATTTTATAATTCACATCATTGTGGAGCGCGCTATTTACTTTTATAAAGTCAACTCTTTTTGCCCACTGTTGCACGTGGGGAATGCCCAGTATGTGTGTTAATTCATGAATGATTGTCCAGACATCCGCCAAGGGAGCAAGACCTATTTCGCTATGAGTGTTTTCATAGCGGCCTAAGTTTGCATATGAAGTATTAAATACAGTGCTTCTAACAAGCACGTAGTTTTTCTCATTTGTATGATTGATGCACGACACGCCAGCTATCGCACCAACGACATAGTCAGGTTGATTATCAAATGCTAGAACGTTACAGGCTTTAATAAAAGTTTCTCTAAGATTTGCAGCTACATCGCTTGAGAATTTGATTGGTAATCTTCCGCCACTCCATAAACCAATGGGGATTATGTTTCCGTTTTGTGCGACAGCGGAACTAAAAAACAGATCTTTAAAATAGTTTTTTGAAATAACAGTTGTGGGTGGAGCATATTGAACTACTGGCCATGCAGCATCGCCATTAAGAGGCGCATAAAGTACAGTTGGGCTCACAGCCCCCGTGGACGGATTCACGAACTGTTCTCGTGGTACACCAAGTCTTGCTGACTCAGAAATCGCCAATGCTAAATTAAATAAGTCAGCACTTCCACCGGGTATGGAAATTGGGTTTTTTCCTAAACCTTTGATTCTTACATCGCCACAATTTTGAAACAGTATTATTTGTACAAAGGCAAATAATGCTAATAGATACCCAATTCTTCTTCTTGGTGTAATAAAATAGTCGAAGACTAATTTGAAAAACTTCATGCCACGCTCCATAGTTACGCCCACTAACTACCTAACCGATCGGCAATATTGTTTAAAACTTAAGTACTATAATGAGCATTGCGCTAAGTTATTGAATGGCATGTAATATTCTTCAAAATTGGGCTTTGCCAAAAGTGTATTAAATAGCTAGGCTTTTTGTGGAGACGATCTTGAACCCTATTCATGTGAATTGCCCAGAGTGTCAAAAGCTTTTTATGGTTGAGACCCAAAGTCTTGCTGATGGACAGGCGCGTTTTCAATGTACTGGGTGTGAGGGTTTTTTTGCATTTAATTGGCCACAACCTCCTGATGTTCAAACCGTAAGATCTCAAAGTTTTGATGGTAAAGATTTTATTCCAATGGGTTTACATCCAAAAGTTAATGCTACGATTAAAACGGTTGTACAAAAAACGCTTCACACTTGTGTTCGCTGTGGAGTGCAATCAGATGTTGATTATAAAGAATGTCCAAAATGTGGAGTGCTTTTTGAAAGAATAATAACAGCAAAGCCGCCACAGCCAGTGGTGCCGCCCAGTGGACCAGAGGTAATGTCTGCTTGGGACGCCGTAAAATCACAGTACATCGATGATAAACGCCATGAGTTTTTTATTTTGATTTGTTTAAATAGAGACAATCTTGCATTTGCAAGTAGCCAGTATCGAGCGATATTAGCGGTGAATCCACATGATGAGATAGCACTTCGTATGCAAACTAGAATTATAGAACTTGCCACAGCTACATATGTAGCGACTCTGCAAAAACCAAATAAAAAACAGCCTTTGCGTGTTACAGGAATCATAACAGGTGTTGCGGGGTTATTGATTTTACTTGGACTATTTTTACCTCAAGCGCGTGGGCTTGTCGCAGTTGGGTGTGCGATTTTAGTTTTTATTTTCGCTTTTAGAAATCTCAACAATTAAAGTGCTTGAGCAGCGTTTCTCTTTCCAGTTATTTGGTTCGGCGTACTGATGGCTTGTAAAAGTGCATTAAGAGTAACTTTTTCGTTTCTCTGGCCTTCAACAGTGACTGTTATGGGTGCTGATGCAACTGCGGTTGCAATACCCGTGGCGGGAATTGCGGGGAGCATCGCAAGAGCTGCATAGCTATTGAGTTTTCCGCTAGTACTTGTTTTATCGCGAAGTTCGGGTAGTTCATCAGCTGTTGCTATGATTTGTTTTTTCACCTGTGCTGCATTAAAATCTCGATTGTGAGCCAAGATCAAGGCTGCGACACCACTCACAAAAGCTGTTGCCTGTGAAGTGCCGGTCATTAAACCGTAATTGCCATTTGGCAGTGTAGAGTAAATTCCCTCACCTGGTGCTGCGAGGTGAACGGATTTGATTCCGTAATTACTGGTTTTAAGAACCTTAGCAAATGAATCAATGGCTGTAACAGAGATGATGTTTGGAAGATTATAATCAGCTGGATAATATGGAGCTAAATCAGAATTAGAGCGTTCGTTACCAGCAGCTGCTACGAAGAGAACCCCTTTGTCATTGGAATATTTTATCGCTTCAAATTCATCGTCGTTGGGTTCTGTTCCACCACCTGAATAATTAATAATGTGTGCACCCATTTTTGCGGCATAGCGAATAGCGCGTACTGTGTTTCTTAAATTATCATTACCTTTTGAAGTGGGATCATAATACTTAAGCGCCATTAAACTGACTTTGGGGCAAACACCACTCATGCCAATGCCATTGCCGCCAACAGCACCAACGATGCCGGCGATGTGGGTTCCGTGGCCATGATTATCAATGACAAATGGTTTGTTATTTACGAAATCCCAGCCATTTATGTCGTCAATGTAACCGTTGTTATCGTCATCGATACTGTTGGTTGATTTACTTTTACCGTTTTTATCTAGCCCTGATTCACCAGGATTTTGCCAGATATTGGCGTGGAGATCAGAATGTTTAACATCAATGCCCGTATCAATGATGGCAACAACAACGTTTCGATCACCTTGAGTGATGCTCCAAGCATTGTTGACTTTAATATCACTTGCGCCGTTAGTACCCATGAGGCCCCAGTTTTTTTGAATACTAGGGTCATTCATAATGATTTTTTGTTCACCTTTGGCTTTATCTAAATTGATAACTTTGGGGCTTCCTAAGCTCATCATACGTGTTGAATCGCTTGGTAAAACTTGTGAATCACCACTCACCCACATAGTTGCCCCGTGTACGGCAAGTACTGCTAGTGCGCCTGTGGCAAAGCTGAGAACCCATAATTTTACTACTTGAGCCATGTTGGTAACCCCTTTTTCGTTCGTCTCTACAGGGATTAAGAGCAAAGGGGGTGCCGCTCAGAACTTAGGCTAAGTATTTGATATTACAGTATATATATTAGCTCTAGCTGACTACAGATTGGACGCTTGGATATCCTCAAGGCACCATTCAGGGAAGTTTATGGTCTCGCCCTGTGAGTAGAGGCGTAAGTAATTGATAAAATTACGCATGATGAGTTTTACGTAGGTTCTCGTTTCTTCATAGGGAATGTCCTCAATAAAGATGAGTGGGTCTCCACGGTAGCGTTTTTTGATCCATTGTTGAATGGCTTCGGGGCTAGCATTGTATGCCGCTGAGGCGAGTACAAATTGGCCGTTAAAGAGATCCCAATAATTACGCAAATGTTGTGCTCCGAAATTCACGCTTAATACAGGGTCTAATAAATCTTGGGGTTCTTTGTAACGAAGGCCTGTTTTTGAGTCATACTGTTTTGCGATGAGTGGCAAAATCTGCATTAATCCAAATGCGTTGGCGGGGCTTACAGAGAGTGTATCAAAGCTTGATTCTTGTCTCATGATTGAAAGTATAAACTCAGGCCACAAACCTGTTTGTGCGCTGGCTGAATCAATAAGTTCTTTGTAGGGCTTTGGAAATAAAAACTCAGGATTTTCAACTAAAATTTTCGTGCGTTCTTCAGATGTGAGTTTTGATATTTTGCCAAAGATTGCGGCATATGAACCGGCTTTTGCATATTGTTGGAATATATTTTGCCAATCTTCAATGCCCACATCAGGCAGGGGTGATTCTTCGTCCAGAAATTGCCTGGCGTGTTTAAGTTCGCGAACAGATATGAGCCAATCAAAAAGCGTCCAAGAAACTTCTGTTGAACTGAAGAATTTTTTAGGAAGTTTTGTGAACCCGCCAGCATGAAGACTTGTTGGTTTTGGAATAGGGAGTTTTAATTCGCGATATGCAAGAAGTGAGTAATAACTTAACGGGTCGACATTTTGAAGTTCTTCAAATTTGGCTTTAGCGAGTTCAGGTTGGTTGGTTGCTTGGTAAGCTTTGCCAAGCCAAAATATCTGTTGTGCACGTCGGCCAAGATCTTGCTCAGTGCTCAGTAGTAAATTAAATATCGAAATCGCTGTGTCGTAGTTTTTGAGTTTGAAATTCAACCAAGCGTTATGCCATTGAAATTGGAGTTTGTTTTTAGGGTCTGTATTTTGAGTGGCGAGTTCCATTTGTAGGAGTGCTGGTTTCATTTTTTCTTGTTCTTGAAAAATAAGACTTCGAACGAAATTAATCTCACCTGTGGGGATTTTATTCTTAATCATTTTTTCAAGAGTTGATAATAATTTAAGAGCTTTTTTGTCTTTATGTTCTGTCCATTCAAATCGGGCGAAGCTTAAGCCACTTGAGAGAAAGTTTTTTGTAGTGTCACCCTTGCCTTTTTGAGATTTAAAAAAAACAGTGTCATACTTCCAAAGCCTACCCGCAGTTGCAAGTGCTTCTGGTTTTTTTTGAATAGCTTTATATGCGAGTTTTAAATTTTCAAAAGTAATGCGTGTTCTATGAATGCTCACTGATTTTTGCTTCAAAGCTTTCTCATAAGCAATGACCGCTGCCTCATGATCGTGACTATAAGTCGCATCGAGCCCGACAGAAAACCAATCTTCAGGCTTAGGGTTAAGTCGGGGAGCTAAACGATAAAGTTCTTTTTGAATTTCATTAAATTTTGCAACGCTGATTTTTTTTGCCTGACTAAGAGCATTTTGCAAATAGAGAGTTTTGTTTTTTCGCGAGCGAGAAAGTTTAGAGGCATTTAAACATTGATTAACATAAGTTTCAGGCCCCAATAAATAAGCCAGCGGTACACTTGCATCAACGAGCGCTGAATGTAACCAACGCTTTGGTTTTTTTACTTCAATGAATTTATTTATTTTTTCAAATAGTGAGCGTGCAGACTCAACTGTTGTGTATTTACAAGTAAGTGCTTCATTGATTAGTGAAAATGCATGCAAAGGAAATTCTTCATTAAGGCTTAGTTTCTTAAAAATCTCGCATGCTTTTAGAATGTCTTCTGATTGCCAATGCTGACCTTGAGTGTAGAGAGCCCACAGTTGGTTATTTTCTTCGGGGTGATCAGTTTTAAATTTTTCAAGAATGAGATCATAAGAACGCGTATCGAAATTTCGCGTCGACACCGGCGGCAGTGCTACGGTGGGTGCTTTGATGTCAGCTTGTGACTGAAATGAAAGTACCAATATAAAAAATGCGATAATTACTTGGTTTGATTTTTTTTTCATTCCTCATCTTTAACTTGCTGCCAGAGCTTTTCTTTTTCTTCAAGTGACAGCAAGTTAAAGTCTAAGTTTTGCGCGGTGGCCCGTTCCAGTAGTTTTTTAAACCTAGTCTCGAATTTTCGATTAGCGGCCCGTGCCACAGATTCGGCTTCAAGTTTTAGATGCCTTGCCATCTGGGCCAGTGCAAAAAATAGATCCCCCAGCTCTTCCTCAGTGTGTTGTTTAGCCCCAGACCTATACGCTTGTTTAAACTCTTCCATTTCTTCGACTACTTTTTCTAAAGCGCCGTCTGGACCTTCCCAATCAAATTTAAGTGACGTGGTTTTTGTTCCTATTTTATGAGCGCGTTGCAGTGCTGGTAATGAAATTGGAATGTTAAATACACCGTCATCAGAAGATTTTTTTTCTTTACTCTTTGCTTCATTCCAGCTTTGTAAAGCTTCTTGAGAATCTTTAGCTTTGATATCTCCAAATACATGGGGGTGGCGGGTTACAAGCTTTGTGCAAATTCCTTCAACGACATCATCAAAATTAAAATGCCCTTGTTTTTCAAACATAGCTGATTGAAAAACCACTTGTAGTAAAACGTCTCCAAGTTCCTCTTTTATATCTTTTAGATTTTCTTTCTCAATAGCCTCAACAAGTTCGTGAGCTTCTTCGAGTATATTTGGTGTGATGCTTTTAGGAGTTTGTTCTTGGTCCCAGGGGCAACCTTGGGGGGACAAAAGGCCATTCATTATATCGCAAAGACTAGACATTTGACGCAATGTGCTTGGGGGTTTTATCATATTTTGAATCCTTTTATGTAACGCTGTGCGTTTTATGTATATAAAGACCTGATGTTTTGGCAAAAAATGCCGAAACTTTATACAGGTGCAACTATGAATCTCAGACCACTACGGCCAGATCAACAACAAAAACCACACACGCGGTGGAGCTATCAGAAAAACTCTGAAGACTTCATCGGGTGGGTGAATAAACTTGGTATCGAGAGAACCTTTGCTGGCCGAATTGCGCACGTTCTTGATACGCGTTTTAAACTCAGAAGTATTGCGCTTTTATTTTTATTTTGTCTGGCCCTTAGCTTTTTTATTTCTTTAGATTACGATGTTTCTTATTCAGGTTTCAAAGAAGGTGACCTCGCCCGCACCGATATCAAAAGCCCTCTAGCTTTTGAAGTAATTGATATTGATCAAACAAATCGTAAACGTAGCGAATCAGAGTTAGGCATACCACCAGTCTACGATTATGACGTAAATCTCTATGACCAACTTGCGACGCGTGTACGAACCGCCATGGGTACCATGCGTAAACTTTTGATCGAAGAGGGGTGGCCAAAAGAAAATTATGGCGCTCAAGTTCGTGAATTTATGACTCGTCAGTCAGATTTTGAAACGACTCTTGGTGGTCTAAAAATTTCTAAAGAAAATTTTCATTGGCTTGCACTACAAAAATTTAAGCCCAGTGTTGAGTCAGCAGTTGTGCAAAGTCTTGAAAGATGGCGTGGTCAAAAAATTGTTGAAGACTCAAGTCTTTTCAGGGGTGATCGGATCATCGTAAATTTATTAGAGCGTGGAAGTAAAGGCGAAGAGTTTATTATCGATACTCAGTCTCTCATGGATGTTTCAGAAGTTCGCAATCGATTGGGTTCAAGAATTTACACAGGGTTTACTCGGCCAGTTGATATTGTGCAAATTACTGATTTTGTCAGATCACTTATTATCCCCAATCTTACTCTAAATAAACTTGAAACAGAAATGCGTAGGCAACGTAATCGTGATGCAATAAGTGATGTCATTGTGCCCCTTAAAAAAGGACAAGTAATCGTCAGAGAAGGTTCTCCTATACAAAAAATTCATGTTACAATTTTAAATGAATTAAGAAAACTTCAAGCTTCAAGACATCAAGATTTTATTTCACTAATAACTGCACTTTTCTTTTTAGTACTTATAGTAAGTTATGGAAGTTTTTTATCCCGTTTTGTCACAAGAATTAATCTGACCACAAAAGATTTTGTTTCTATGGGTGTGATTGTTTTTCTTGTGACAGCCATCGCAAAATTTATGGCCTTTTTTGCCAATGCTGCTTTTATTGAGCAGTTTCCTAATGTTCCTGCGTCATTTTATACTTATCTTATTCCTGCAAGTGCCGGGGTGATGATTGTGGGGCTAACTATCCCAGCAGTGGAAGTTGTGTGGGGATTTTCACTTTTCATGGCTGTGGTTGTGGGTTTGCTACTCGAGAAAAATCTGACTTTCATGGCCTTAACATTTACTTCAAGCATAATTGCAGCTCGTGGAGTTTATGGATGTAAAAAACGAAATGATCTTTATCTCGCCGGATTACGTACGGGGCTTGTAAATGCGCTTTTGATTTTTTGCGCTACACTTATGAGTAATCCTGCTCCTGAAATTTTAAAAACAGAACTTCTCTGGAACACGCCAGCTGGGTTTTTAAGTGGTTTACTGGCAAGTTTTATAGCCCTTACTTTGATTCCGCTTTGGGAATCACTTTTTGTATATACGACAGATGTTAAACTTCTAGAGCTCAGTAACCTTAATCATCCGTTATTAAAAGAGATGATCGTTAAAGCCCCAGGAACTTACCATCATAGTCTTGTGGTGGGGAGTATGTGTGAAACTGCCGCAGAAGCCATTGGCGCTAACCCGTTGTTAGCAAAAGTGTGTGCATATTATCATGATATTGGGAAAACAAATCACGCTCAGTATTTTATTGAAAATCAACGTGCTGGCGAAAATAGACATGATCATTTAAATCCCACGATGAGTAAGACAATTCTCATTGCCCACGTAAAAGATGGCGTTGAGATGGGTTTAAAATACAAACTAGGTAAACCCATCATTGATGTTATTGAGCAACATCACGGTACAACACTGATTAGCTTTTTTTATCATCGTGCAAAAGAACATGAAGATGCAGACATGCACGAAACAAGTGAGGATGAATACCGTTACCCGGGCCCAAAACCACAATTTCGTGAGGCCGCATTGTGCATGCTCGCAGATAGTATTGAAGCTGCCGCACGCACACTTGATGAGCCCACACCTGCACGCCTGCAAGGGATTGTGCACACCATAGTTCAGAAAAAATTCATGGATGGTCAGCTCGATGATTGCAGTATGACGCTTAAAGATCTAACCCTTATTGAAGAGGCATTTGGAAAAATCTTACTTGGTATTTATCATCAGAGAATTGATTATCCGACTGCACCTAGGCCTTCGGGCTCAAAGAAATCTCATTCAACTACTGCGTAAGCATATGAGTGAGATTACGGCTCTTGTAATTCTGGATTTTTTGCAATCACGGTTGCAAAAACTGTCTCAAGTATAATTGAAATATGCACAAAGGTGAAAGAATGAAAGTGCGCTATCAGAGCGATGTCGCTTAAACCACGTAAATGGCTGAGATGTTTTTCTTTGTTCACGATTTCTCTTAATGATTGTGGATTGCGAAAGCTTTTAAGTCGTTTGAGGATATCTTTTTTTGAAAATTCTTTATAGTAATAGTGAGATGGCCAAAGTGAAGCTTCGTGGTTTGTAGCGGCGATAATGACTTTAATCTCGCTTTGAAGTTGAGGTGTGAGGCGATCAACAATGCTCTCAAAAAGTTCAAAAGTTTTATGAATAAATTTTTGTTTATTTTCAGTGTGATTATTTCTTGTCCATTGTAGTGGGTGACCAGTAAGGTCATGAGAAAAATAATTGGCTGCGGAAACATTTATTTGCTCATCATAATTAATGTTTTCACCTTCAAGTATAACTGCTGGAAATATTCCTTGTTCAAACTTTCCCCAAAAATGGAAAAACTCTAAATCTGCAAATGTGGGCCAATACATGAACCCCTGGGCGGTCATAGAATAAATGATCTTTTTAGCAGCTGCAAGACGATGAGCTTGTATGGTGGAGGGTTCTATTGATGCTGCTTGTTTAAATATGAGTGGATATTGTGAAACAGTATTTTCCCAGTTTTGTTTACCTGCTATCAGCTCAAAGAACTCAGGCGCGATTTCGCCTTGTATGTAATTTTCAACTTCTCTTGATAAACGACTAAATGAGTAAGGCAACCGAAATTCTTTTGTCGCTGCCTCAATGGCAAATAAGGAGTCGTTAACAAAACCTAGATACCAAGAGTATGTAACATCGTGATTTTTTAATTTTAATTCAGCTTCATTAAGTAAATAGGTGAGTGCTTCTTCTACATTAGAAACATTTTCAATCTGAGTTTGTCCCTTTTCATCATGCAAGTAAAAATACCTTTTTAATTTTTTATTGTTGTTATTGGTGTCTATGGCATTGCGAAGCCTCGTAATAAGGCTGGGAAGTTGTGCTTCAAAATGTGGAATCTTTATTTTAAGTTTCTGCTCAAAGGTGAGCTTATCAAATTCTTTTTTTACCTCAAGAGCATCGTTCATTGAGGTTTCAGGATTTTTTAAATGTTGATAATGTGATTTTTCAGAAAGTTGATTTAAAACCAGGTCACAATGGGGGCTTAGGTGTACAGCTAGTACCTTTTGGCATGTTAAGCTGAATAAAAGTATGAATAGAAATACAGAATTACGCATTTCTTATTTCTCAAAACCCAAAAGTTCGTAGCTTGTTTCTTTAACGACGTTCCCTTTTTCGTCTACAGCTTTTTCATAGACATAAATCGTATCACCACCGCACGTAACGACGTTGCGAGTGAGAACGTCATTTGTTGTAATTACCGTGTGCGTAAAATCACCTTTGAATTCAGGAATACCTGTGCATTTAATATTTGTGCTCGTAATCGTTTCATTTTTAAAATAGGCCTTTACCACTTTTTTATCAGCAAAGATGAAATTCCCAAAAGTACTTGTTGAAATTAATTTTTCATTTTCGCCACTCGCAACACACTTTTGGATATCAGTTAAAACATCACGAAGACCAAGTGCGATTGAATCATATTTGCATTCAAGAGACTCCATGCCGCTTTTTCTTTTAATTTGACAAGTTTCTTCAAATTTCGCTCCCGGCTTCACAGTCTCAAGGCTTGAGGAGTCTTTATATGTGCTGATAATTTTAAATCCTGATTTATTTTGTGAAGTAATTTTTGAATTAAGTGTTAGTGAAATTTTAGCATCACTTGAGTATTGTTCAAATGCTTCAGTGTAGGTTCGAGGTAATGCTAGATTAACTGTGGCTGATTGTTCAGACTCACCTTGAACTTTACAACCTTTTGAGTAAACTTCAGTGCTGGGATTAGTAGCTCCCCAGCGGTCTGTGGATTTGAACTGACCTTTAATATTACCAACTAATAATCCACCAGTGCTGGTATCTTTTTCAGAAACCAAAATCGACTCTTCAAAAGTTTTTTTGTCTTTTATTTCTTCAGTTTTTTTTGCGCACGAAGCGACAATCGTTAGACATGTGAACAGTAATATAATCCGCATTTTGGCACCCATTGCTTAGGAAATAGGCAGTAAACCCGCCTGGTTTCCAATTGGTTACTTATGGTGAAATAAAAATGTCTCAAGTTGTGGGTAGTTCAAGATGCATACCAAATTATTGCTAAAATGCCCTCCTTCACGCTATGTATTGGGAGATGAAAAAAACTCGAATCGAATGTCATATTTTTTCAAAAAAACCCATACCCACAGTTAAGGCTATGGCTCTTTGTGAAAAGCTTTTTAAACTTTTTTCTCAAAATAAAATCATCAAAAAAGCTAAACCTCACTCCAAAGAACAGCCCTATTTGTCGCTGGTTTTTTTAGATACTCTGGCTGCACGCAAGCTTAATAAAAAATTTCGTCAAAAAGACTACGCTACCGATATTTTAAGCTTTGCCTCTGAAGAAAAAGGCATGGGTTTGGGTGAATTGGTCTTTTGCGAACCTGTTTTAAGACGCCAGGCCAAAGAACATAGACTTTCTTTTAAGCAAGAAATGGATTATCTCTTAATACATGGCTTTTTACATCTTTTGGGTTATGACCATGAGAAGAGCCGCAAAGATGAAGTGAAAATGATGCGACTCCAAGATAAACTTTTTAAACGCTTGAGCAAATAAGAAGGAAATACAATGTCACTGTCAGTACATGCAACCGAAGTTAAAGCAATTCTTGAAAAGTTAAAAACCCGTGCTGAAGACTTGCGGAGCTATCTTTGACATCGATAACAAACGATCTCGACTTAACGAAATAAATCAACTCACAGAGCGTCCCGAAGTTTGGAACAATCAAAAAGAAATGCAAAAGCTCCAAAAAGAGCAAAGCCTTTTATCAAAAGCCATAAGTGAATTTGATTTGCTCAAAAGCATGGTTGAAGATGGACTCGTACTTTTAGAACTCGCTCAAGAAAGTAAAGACGAAGAGAGTTTTAGTGAAGTTCAAGGGTCACTTCCGGGTGCAGAAAAACTAGCCGATAATTTAGAACTTAAAAAAATGTTAGGTGGACCTGCTGATTTGAGCAGTGCCTATTTGACAATTAATTCTGGTGCTGGTGGCACTGAAGCTTGTGATTGGGCGGGAATTCTCATGCGCCTTTATACCCGCTGGGGTGAGCATCATGGTTATAAAGTCGAACTTCAAGATCTCACGCCCGGTGATGGTGCTGGAATTAAATCATGCACCATGAGTTTTGAAGGTGAGTATGCATTTGGATATTTAAAAGCAGAAAGCGGTGTACATAGACTTGTGCGTATTAGTCCGTTTGATTCCAATGCGCGCAGGCACACAAGTTTTGCATCTATATTTGCTTATCCTGAAGTTGAGGACGACGTTGAAATTGAAATCAAAGACGTAGATTTAAAAACAGACACCTTCAGAGCAGGTGGTGCTGGCGGACAACACGTAAATAAAACAGAATCTGCTGTTCGTATCACTCATATGCCCACGGGTATTGTCGTTCAATGTCAAAGTCAGCGCAGTCAGCACGCAAACAAAGACAAAGCAATTAAGATGTTACGTGCACGTTTATATGAAAAACGAATTGAAGAACAAAATAAAGAACGCGATAAAATGAATTCTGTGAAAAAAGCTATCGAATGGGGTTCACAAATCAGAAGTTACGTTATGCAGCCATACCAACTTGTTAAAGATCATCGCACTGATCATGAAACGGGAAATGTTAATGCCGTCATGGATGGTGAGATTGATGATTTCATATACGCTTTCTTAAGGTCACAAACGAATGTTTGAACTCTGGGTCGTCTGGAGATACATGAAAACAAGACGGGGCCAGTTTTTTAACCTGGTTTCAATTTTGTCTATTATCGGGATGGCTTTAGGAATCGGGACACTCGTTGTCGTATTATCTGTTATCAGTGGTTTTGAATCTGCAATAAAAAATGCTGTTGTTGATGTGACCGGACACATCTTACTTCTCAAGCGTGGAGCCCCCCTTGATCCGTTAAGTGAATTAGAACCCAGGCTTCAAAAACTGGTTCCACAAATCACATCCACCACGCCCTTTGTACATGTTGAAGGCATGGTGGCGCATAAGGGAAAATTGGGTGGCGTTGTTGTTGAGGGTTTTGAACCAAACGATGTTGAAAAAACGCTCACACTAAGACCTCGCTTAGTTAAAGGAGATTTTAACTTAGGGACTGGGCTTGAAAAATTTCCTCCTGTGATTATTGGTCAAGCATTGGCTGAAAAATTTGAATTACAAATTGGCGATGAAGTGAGTGTAGTTTTGCCTAAGAATAATTCAACAATGAAAGTTTTAGGCTTTAGCGCTAGGCTTAAAAAATTCAAAGTCGCAGGCATCATGGATATGGGCATGCATCAATACGATACACGCTTTATGCTCACTTCTGCAAAAGCTGCTCAAGATCTTGGTGGTCTTGGCCCCGTCTATACTGGCCTAAGAATTAAACTCACCGATGCCGATTTAGCACGTGATGCAAGTTTTCTCATTTCGACAGAGTTAGGGCTTATGTATTTAACTCGCGATTGGGTTGAATCAAATCACAATCTTTTTGCTGCTATAAAGCTTGAAAGAATTGTGATTTTTATTGTCATGCTTTTTATGACTGTTGCAGCATGTTTTAATATCGCAAGCACACTTTTTATTTCAGTGCTTCGGCGCTACGGCGATATCAGTGTTTTTAAAACCATGGGTGCAACTCAAGCAAGGCTTGTAAGATTTTTTAGTCTTCAAGGCATGGTACTAGGGGCCCTTGGTAGTATTTTAGGAATAGCTCTAGGTTTAAGTGTGTGTTTAGTAATTGCAAAGACCAATTTCATTTATGTGCCAGCTGCAGTTTATCATTTGAACCGTCTGCCGGTTGAGGTTCGTATGATTGATATTATTATGATTTTAGCGAGTTCATTTTTGTTATGCTTTCTTTCGACCCTAGCTCCAGCTATAAAAGGTGCAAAGCTTCATCCTGTTGAGGGATTAAAATATGACTCGTGATAATAACATTCTCATTTCAGCTCGTGGAATAAAGAAGACCTATACTTCTGAACCTGACCCAAGTTTACCCAAGAACGCTATTACAAAAATTGATGTTCTTAGAGGCCTTGATTTAGATATCTACATTGGAGAAGCGGTTTGTATTATGGGTAGTAGTGGTGCTGGAAAATCAACACTTCTTCATTTATTGGGAGCCCTTGATCGTCCGTCGTCAGGTACAGTTCATTTTAGACAGCGAGATATTTTTGCTTTGAATGATGATCAACTCAGCGTATTTCGAAACAAAACCATGGGATTTGTTTTTCAATTTCATCATCTACTCTCTGAATTCACAGCCCTTGAAAATGTCATGATGCCTGCTCTTATTGGGGGAATCAGTTTTCGTGAAGCCCGTGGATCTGCAGAGCAGTTACTTAAAGAATTAGGTCTTCAGGATCGACTTCACCACAGACCCGCCACTATGAGTGGTGGTGAGCAGCAAAGAGTTGCCATAGCCCGTGCCCTTGTTCGACAACCTGCTGTGGTTTTTGCAGATGAACCCACGGGAAATCTAGATCAAAAAAACGGCCAACAAGTACAAAATCTACTATTTGAACTCCAAAAACGTCGTGGCTTAACTCTAGTGACTGTCACTCACGATTTTGAGTTTGCACGAAAATTTCCAAAACTTAAAACAATGCGTGACGGGCAATGGCACTAACGGTTATGACGCGGCACTTCTAAATCGCGAAGGTTTTTGAATTCATTGGTTTTTTAAGTATTCCTCTTTTGACAAACAGAATAAGAGCTGTTAGCATGTGTTGTTTTTGTGTAAATATATGAAATCACTGGGGTTTTAACAAAATTGAAGATTCGTAAAAGAATTTTTTTGCTGAGCATTTTTATGTGGGCAATGCACTTGGCATTACCTGCGACTAATTTACTTGCTGCTCCTCAAAAAAAATCAAAATCTAAAACTGTAGAAGCGCTCCCTAAAAAAACTCTCATGCGAAACCCAAGACCTGTTGAAAGTAGCCCTGGGCGTGCTGTTGTTGTTTCGGGAACTGTTTCAAAAATCAGTGTTACTGGTACTAAAAAAATCGAACCTGATGCTATTCGCGCAAAACTGAAATCAAAAGTTGGCGAACCCATCACTTCCGAGAGTTTACGTGCTGATGTTCAAAGTATTTATGACATGGGTTATTTCTATAACGTTGAAGTTGATAAACAATCTGTTGGCGGTGGAGTTGAACTCACTTATAAAATAACTGAAAAACCATCAGTTGTTGAAATCATTTATAAGGGCAATGATCGTGTCGATAAAGATGATCTTCAAGAAGCGGCGTCATTAAAGCAATATACTATCCTTGATCAAAATAAGATTCGTGAAGCTGTTGATAAGATGAGTAAGCTTTACGAAGACAAAGGTTTTTTTCTAGCGCGCATTCAATCAAAAGTTGAAGATGTAAAGCCTGGAGAAGAAGTAAAACTCACTTTTGACATTAAAGAAAATGATAAAGTAAAAGTAAAAAAAGTAACATTCCTAGGCAACAGAGCCTTGCTTGATTCTAAGCTTAAGGCTTCAATGCAAACACAAGAGGGTGGATTTTTTAGCTGGCTCTCTTCATCAGGTGGTTACAAGCAAGATGCCTTTGATCGAGATGTCAGTGTTTTAAATTATCTGTATTTCAATGAAGGTTATGTACAAGTTAAAATCGATCGACCTCAAGTATACGTGAGCCCTGATAAACGCAGTATATCAATTACTATTCGTATCGAAGAGGGTGAGCAGTTTAGCGTCGGAAAAGTTGATTTCGCAGGGGATCTTCTTTTTTCAAAAGAAGAATTATTTGAATCAACAGAAATTCAAAAATCAGGAATCTTCGTATACGAAACACTCCAAAAAGATCTTAAGACATTGCAGTTTAAATACGGTGATTTGGGTTACGCATTTGCCAATATTATTCCAAAAACTACCATTCGTGAGAAAGAGCGATTGGTTGATATTTCTTTTGAAGTTGAAAAGGGTCAAAAAGTTTACTTCGGCACAATAACAGTTACCGGAAATACCAAAACACGAGACAAAGTTGTGCGTCGTGAATTGAAAATTCGCGAAGGTGAACTGTATAATGAGACACGTAAACGTAAATCAGAAGAGAACGTAAAACGTCTTGGTTATTTCAGCGAAGTTATCTTTAACACTTCAACACCTCCTGATAGTCCAACGATATTGAATATGGATATTCAAGTAAAAGAGAGAAGTACTGGAACAATTCAAGTAGGTGCTGGTTATAGCACAATTGGTGGGTTCTTATTTCAAGGTCAAATCAATCAGACAAACTTATTTGGTAAAGGCCAGGTATTGGGTTTTTCACTTAATGTGAATTCGTTAGGACAAACCTATAATTTAGGTTTTACAGAGCCTTATTTTTACGACACCGAATGGTCACTTGGATTTGATGGTTACAAGGCCCTTAATAAACGCGCAAATTATGATGAAGTAAAAGGCGGCGGTGATATTCGTTTAGGTCACCCTATTGCTGAATATCTCAATGGCTACATCACTTACAAACTCGATGGCACCGAAGTACATATGGATCCCTATGCGGATTTGAATTTATATGATCCAAAAACAGTAAGTGGTATTACAAGTTCAATTACAGGTTCTGTGGTCTATGATCAGCGAAATGATCGTTGGGCTCCAACAAATGGATATTTTGCCAGCATTTCTATGGAGCAAGCCGGTGGCCTATTAGGTGGTACAAAAGAATATACAAAAGGTCTTGGTAACGCTCGGGCATATAAAGAAATTTTTTGGAAACTTGTAGTGCGTAACAATCTTAATTACGGTTTTATTACTGCACCTCAAGGTAAATCAGTTCCATTTAACGAACTATTTCTCTTGGGCGGTGCAAACAGTCTTCGTGGTTACAATTGGTTTAGCATTGGTAAAAAACGCTTGGCCACATGTTGTCAGCCTGGAACAAATAACGCAGCCGTTGCTCTAACATCGCCTCGACTTGTTTCATATGGCGGTACTCAAGAGCTCTTTTATCAAGGTGAGATTGAATTTCCTCTCGTGACTGAGGCCCAGATCAAGGGCGTTTTATTTTATGACGTTGGAACCGCTGATGATGCTATTTTGGTATCAGCATTACGTCAGGATATGGGATTTGGATTTAGATGGTTTTCACCAATCGGGCCGTTGCGCTTTGAATGGGGATTCCCGATTGATCGTCTCCCTGATGAATCGTTTAGTAATTTTGAATTTAGTATTGGATCACCCTTTTAAAAAGGAGAGTATTTCATGTTAAAGATTTTAGTTGGGTTTGTATTTCTTTTAAGCAGTATTGGTATGGCATCTGATGAGACGATAAAGATTGGTTACATCGATATGCAAAAAGCCATTCAGACAACAGATGCTGGGAAAAAAGCTAAGAAAGAATTAGAAACTGAATTTAATTCTAAGAAAAAAGATCTTCAAGATAAAGAAAAAGATCTTAAAAAACTCAGTGAAGACCTTGAAAAGAAAAGCATGGTCTTGAGTGATGAAGTTAAGCAAAAAAAACAACTTGAATTTCAAGAAGAGATGATTAAATACCGCGATCTCGTTGGCAAAAGTCAGCTCGCAATTCAAGAGCGTGAGCGTAACCTCACGCAGCCTATTTTAGAAAAACTTCGCAGCATCATTGGGGATATTGGTGAAAAAGAGAGTTACACCGTTATTCTTGAAAAAGCCGAAAATTCAGTTTTATGGGCAAAAAAGAAAATCGATCTCACTGATCGCGTAATTGCTGAGTTTAATAAGAAAAAGTAAAGGTGCGCGTAAAAGCGAGCAACCTGAGCAAAGAGTGTGATTGAAATTGAAGATGACGGCAGGAGAAGTCAGTCAAAAATTCAAAGCCGAGATCATTGGAGATCCGGGCTTTCTTATTGATGGGGTTGCTGATCCTGCTTTGGCTCACCCCCATTCTGCTTGTCTTATTGCCTCAGAGCAATATCTTGGCTCACTAAAAAAGAGCCAGTCAAAATGCTGGATTACGAATCAAAAACTTTTTAAATCATTAGATGAAAATCTCAAAAGCGATAAAGTTTTTATTTTGGCTGACAACCCGTTCGCACTTTTTGCTCATCTTATTTCGCATTTTTTCCCAACACCCAAAGCACGTGCTGGCATATCGCAAAAAGCAGATATACATCCTGAGGCAACAATTCACCCCACGGCACAAATAGAGGCCTTTGTAAGTATTGGCGCTAAGGCTCAAGTCGGAGCTCATGTTATTTTACATTCAGGTGTTTGGGTTGGTGAGGGTGCGGTCATTGGTGAAGGAAGTGTGTTATACAGTGGCGCAAAAATTTATCATCGCTGTATCGTCGGAAAGCGCAATGTGATTCACGCGGGGGCTGTCATCGGAAGTGATGGTTTTGGTTTTATTAAAAATAAAGGCGTGAATGAAAAAATCCCTCAAGTAGGGCGCGCGATACTTCATGACGATGTTGAAGTGGGGGCTAATTCTGCTATCGATCGAGGAACACTTGACGATACAGTCATTGGCGAAGGCACTAAGATCGACAATCTAGTTCAAGTTGGTCACAATTCAAAAATTGGTAAACAAGGTATCTTCTGTGCGTTTGTAGGTGTGAGTGGTAATACTATAGTTGGTGATAATGTATTAATGGCCGGGCAATCTGCTACCAAAGGGCATTTGCAAATTGGCGATAACGTTTCTGTTGGTGGTAAAACTGGTGTTACAAAAGATTTACCATCAAATGTTGTAGTGAAGGGTAATCCTCCACAACCGTTAAACGAATATTTGCGTACACGCGCACTTTATTTGCGATTACCTGAAATTTACAAAAGACTTTTACGTTTAGAAGAAAAACTGGGTGATAATTCGGGGGAACAGAAGTCATGATGATTGAAGATATATTAAAAAGATTACCGCACCGATATCCCTTTGTTCTAATAGACCGGATCACCCATATAGATCCTGCTCCACAAGGTACATGGATCGGTCGTAAAATTGAGGCCATTAAAAATGTCACGATCAATGAAAATTTTTTTCAAGGACATTTTCCCCATCGACCTATCATGCCGGGAGTTTTAATTATTGAAGCTATGGCACAGGCAGCGGCACTCATAGCCTATAGGCCAAGTAAACCAGGTGAAGTTTTAGATGTAATGATTGCGTCAATTGATAATGCGCGATTTAGAAAACCCGTGGTGCCTGGGGATCAACTTAAAATCAAAGTTGAAATTCTTAAAGATCGAGGAAGCATTTTTTATTTTCATTGTGATGCCTATGTTGATGACCAAATTGTTGCTGAAGCCGATATGCTCGCAAAATGTCAGCCAAAAAAGGATAACTCATGATTCATTCAACAAGTGTAATTTCACCAAAAGCGGAAATTGGGCAAAATGTTACCATAGGGCCTTTTTGCTTTATTCATGACAACGTTACCATTGGTGACGGTTGTATTCTTGATAGTCACGTCGTTGTAGGCTCTGTGGCCGGCGAAGTAATTATCGGTAAAAATAATAAACTTTTTGGATTCGGACTTATCGGCGGCCCACCACAAGATTTGAAATATAAAGGTGAAAAAACCAGAGTGATTATTGGTGATAATAATACCATCAGAGAATGTGTCACCATAAGTATCGGTACCGGTCAGGGAGATACAATCATTGGAAGTGGAAATCTTTTTATGGCTTATTGTCATGTGGGTCATGACGATACAATCGGTAATAATAACGTGCTCGCAAATCAAGTACAACTCGCAGGGCATGTCATTATTGAAGATAAAGTAACAGTTGGCGCATTAAGTGCTGTGAATCAGTTTGTGCGAATTGGTCGAAACTCTTTTTTAGCCGGTGCATCCATGGTGAATAAAGATATTTTGCCCTATGGTATTGCTCAGGGCAATTATGCAACGATCCGTGCAACTAATAAAATCGGCCTAGAGCGTGCAGGTTTTTCTGAAAATGCTGTGACTAATATCAATCGTGCAATTCGAATACTGACAAAAGGTTCTGCCACAATTGATGAAGCTCTTTCTCGAATTGCTGATGAGTGTGAAAAAATACCTGAAATTGAATATCTCGTAGATTTCGTAAAGAAAAGCGAAAGGGGCTTGGGTTTGTGAAGCAACTTAGAGCTGCAGTTATTGGGGTTGGTTATTTAGGCCGTTTTCATGCCCAAAAATATAAGTTGATACCAAATGTTGAGCTTGTAGCTGTCTCTGACAATCGCCACGAAAAGGGTCAAGAAGTTGCAAAAGAGTTAAATACTGAATACGTCGCTGATTATAAAAATCTCGCAGGGCGTATTGATCTTGCAACTGTTGCAGCTAGCACCACAAGTCATTATGAAATTGGCAAATGGCTTTTAGAAAATGGAATTTCTGTTTTCATTGAAAAACCTATAACTGTCAAATCTGAAGAAGCTCGTGAACTTTGTGAAATAGCAAAAAAGAAAAATGTTACTCTTCAAGTTGGCCATGTCGAGCGATTCAACCCCGCCATGGTTTCTGCAAGAAAAGTTTTAAAACGCCCCTTGTTTATCGAGGTGCATAGACTCGCACCTTTCACACCACGGGGTGCTGACGTAGATGTCGTACTTGATTTGATGATTCACGATCTAGATGTTATTTTATCGTTAGTACAATCACCTGTGAAATATGTTTCAGCTGTTGGTGTTCCTGTTTTGACAAAGCTTGTTGATATTGCAAATGCGCGTATTGAATTTGAATCAGGCACGATCGTCAACGTTACGGCTTCTCGTGTTTCACAACAAGCCACAAGAAAATTTAGAGTTTTTGAACAGGACAAATATTTATCAATCGATTTCGGTAAAGGAAGTGTGGATCTCTTGGTTAAGACGGGTGAGTGGACTGGCGGTGTTCCGCCATTAAATCACGAATCTTGGAGTCTTGAAAAGGGTGATGCTCTTTTACAAGAGACACAGTCATTTGTAGATTGTGTTCGCGAAAACAAACGTCCTGTTGTCAGCGGCGAAGATGGACTCGCTGCCTTATCTTTAGCTGAGAGAATCCTCGAGAATATTCGTGAGCGAAGTCTCCAAATCTGAAATTCTAATTGTAGCGGCAGAAGCCTCTAGCGAACTTTACGCTTCTCGAATTATCGAAGAGGCAAAGCGTCGCGGCCTTAAGGCAAAATTTTTTGGCATTGGTAGTCAGAAAATGGAAAGTCTTGGCTGTGAAATCATTGAGCAGTCTGAAAAAATGGCTGTTGTGGGTTTATGGGAAGTTCTTGCTCATTGGGGTGTAATTAGCCGAGCATTTAGAAATCTTGTTTCTCAAGCTGAAATCAGAAAACCAAAAGTTGCACTGTTACTTGATTATCCTGATTTTAATTTGCGTCTTGCTGCAAAGCTTCATGGGTTATCTATACCCGTGATTTATTATATTAGTCCTCAAGTATGGGCGTGGCGTAAGGGGCGTGTGCATACAATAAAAAAAATCATCTCCAAACTTTTAGTTGTTTTTCCTTTTGAAGTAGATTTTTACAAAAAATTTGAAGTGCCTGTTACTTTTGTGGGGCATCCTCTATTAGACGAAATTTCTCAAAACACTTTAACTCATGAGCAAAAAAAAATAGGCCGACAGCAATTAGGTGTCAGCGATGGCGAATTTCTCATTGGGCTCTTGCCTGGGAGCCGTGATTCTGAATTAAAATATTGTTTTCAGACTCAATTAGAAACAGCGCAAAAAATCAGCGAACAAAAGAAAAATGCACGATTTTTGATTTTGGTAGCTCCCTCATTGGAGTTAGCGAAGGTGCAAGCGCTAATTCCTGAAAACATTAAAATCGCGGTACGACTTGTCAAAGATGAACCATTAAAAATTCTTCAGCTTTGTGACAGTTGTATTGTTGCTAGTGGTACAGCTACACTTGTAGCTGGGCTTGCTGAAACACCCATGGTCATTATGTATAAGATGAATCAATTGACTAGCTTCTTAGCGAAGCGATTAGTTAAAGGGCCAGAATTTTTTGGTATGGCGAATCTCATTTTAGGTGAAAGAGCTGTTCCTGAATTTTTTCAAGAAGAGGCAAACCCTGATCAATTAGCGCGTGAGACGATACGCTTTATGAATGATGAAAACTATAGGTTATTAATTAAGAGTAAATTAGCATTGATTAAAACAAAGCTTGGCAATGGCGGAGCAAATAATAGAGTTGTAGATGAATTGGAGGCGTTGATTAAATGAGAGCACTCATGACTCTATTTCTATGGCCACTAGTACAATTATATCGATTTTTTTCTTATTTCCATCGACTCACATTTCGATCAGGACTCAGACATATCGTTAAACTTTCAAAACCTGTCATCAGTGTTGGTAATATCACGGTCGGTGGAACAGGCAAGACAGCTGTTGTAGATTATCTTTTGACCCAACTTGAAGCTAAGGGCCTTAAGTGTTGTGTTTTAACCCGCGGTTACGGGCGAAAATCAAACGCAACGATTATAATTTCTGAAACTTCAAGAGCAGAAGAGGTTGGTGATGAACCACTTTGGCTCTATCAAAAACATCCTCAAGCTAAGATTTTAGTAAGTAATGAACGTGCAAAAGCAGCAACTACTATTAATGATGTTGATGTTTTTATTATGGATGACGGACTTCAGCATTACGAATTGGCAAGAGATTATGAAATTATTTTAATTGATTCGACAAGGCCCGATTGGCATTACGATCTTTTGCCATTAGGTTTTGCTCGTGAATCTTGGAGCGCATTGTTACGTGCTGATCTTGTATTAATCACCCGAGCGAATCAAGTTTCAGATGATCGTATTGATCAATTAGCTGACCGTATTTTTAAAACCACCATGATTGATCTCTCTCAGAGTGTAATAAATTTTAAACAATGTCTTGATATTCGTACTTCACAGTCAATTGAAGTTAAGGGAGTAAAAGCATTTCTTATTTCTGGAATTGCAAATCCTGCAAGTTTCGAGAGATTGGCAAAAGATACTGGGATCATTGTTTTGGGTCATAAGACACGTGATGATCATGCGGTTTACACACTAGAAAATGTGAATGAATATTTAAAACTAGCACAAAATTCTGGTGCTCAAATAGCATTGATCACCGAAAAAGACGCAGTAAAATGGCGAGAGATATTTAAAGCAAAATCTTCGCAAGTGACTTTATTCCCAGTGGGAATCATCGAAACATCACTTCAATTTGAACCATCAATTGAGAATATATATGACGCAGCTTCTCACCATTTTAATTAAGTTTCTTTGTTATCTGTTTGCAAGCTTACCTCGTCGTGTTCATCTGCTTATGGGTGATACACTGGGATTAATATGGTTTTACATTGTTCCTATTAGGCGGCGTGTTGCTTTAGAAAATATCGAAAGGGCGTTTCCTGATTGGCCCAAAGAAAAATGTTTTTCTATGGCACGAAGAAATTTTCAACATTACGCAACTGGTTTTATAGAAGTGTTACTTTTGCCTTATTTCGACAAAAAACTTTTTGATAAACTTGTTGTTGTGGAGAATCGAGAGATCTACACAAACGCAATGAATAAGGGTAAGGGTTTATTTTTTGTAAGTCTTCATATTGGAAGTTGGGAGCTCATGAGTGCATGCAATGCACATATGAATATTCCACTTAGCGTTATTTCCAAAAAATTCAAAGCACGGGGTTTAAATCAAATTTGGGTAGATCTCCGGCTTGCTCGAGGAATAAAAATTATCAGTGCAGAAAAGTCGACTTTTGATATTTTAAGAGCAATTCGTAAAAAAGAGGCTATTGGTTTTATTTTAGACCAATTCATGGGGCCACCCGTAGGTGTGAAAACGACTTTTTTTGGACACGAGACGGGTACTCAGGCTGGTCTTGCATTATTTGCAGATCGAACTAGGGCCCCGGTAATACCCGTTTACAATGTGAGACTTCCAGACGGGCGCCTTAAGATTATATTTGAAGAGGAAGTTTCATTTATGGAACAGGGCAGCACAGATAGAAATATTTCTTTCATGACTCAGCAGTATACAAGTAAGATTGAGGAGATAATTAAAAAATACCCAGAGCAGTGGCTTTGGATTCACCGACGGTGGAAGCCTTTTCGAGGGGGCGCACGCTAAATGAAACGATACTTACTTTTAGTAATTGTATTTTTAAGCGCATGTGCCAGTTCATCTCTCAAGGATAACAACACTACTGTTGGGCCAATTCAAGAATATGATGATAAAGTAGTAATCAAACCTTTGCCTGCTCCGACTCAAGATGAAAAAAATTCGGCTTCAGCACCTGCTTCAACAGCAACTCCAAAGCTTGGTTTAGAACCACTTACAAAAGTTGAGATGAAGGGAAAAAAGAAAAAGAAAAGTCCCGAATCACCTGAAGTACCTGAAGCTGTTGTCACAGGAGTTCGTCAGCCAGAAGTTGAAGATACTGAGGGTTTTAATGGTCGGCGTCCCATAGTGGATCCTTTTCATGTTGGTGAAAAAGTGACGATGATGGTCACGTATTTTGGAGTTTCAGCTGGTGATATAACGTTAGAGGTTAAACCGTATGTTGAGGTGAACGGCAGAAAAGCCTATCACTTTTATTCTAAGCTGGATAGTTCATCGGTATTTAGCATGTTTTATAAAATTGATGATTTTGCGAATAGCTACATGGATTACGAACAATTGGTTCCTATTAATTTTTCTATTTCAGTAAAAGAGTCAAAACAACTTCGCGAAGTGCGACAAATCTTTGATTGGAAAACTTTAAAGGCAAGCTTTTGGGAACGTAAAGTTACGCAAGAGTCAGGTGTTGAAGAAAAAAAGAAAAATTGGGATCTCAGACCTTTTTCCCAAGATATTTACACAGCACTTTATTATATTCGTATGTTTGCTCTCAAAGAAGGCAAGACTTATATTTACCCGGTAAGTGATGACAATAAAAACTGGGAAGTTAAAGCAAAAGTTATTCGTCGCGAAATTTTAAAAACTGACTTGGGCAATTTTAAAACTGTAGTTATTCAACCTCAAGTTGCGGCCGAGGGTGTTTTTAAACCCATGGGTGAGGTTTTCTTTTGGTACACCGATGATGAGCGACATTTTCCTGTAAAATTCGAAGCCAAAATCAAGATTGGCAAACTCGTCGGTTACCTTAAAGCCCTTGAGAAGGGCGCACCCTGACTATCTTAGTGATGCAAACTGCATTTTTGGGTGATGTGTTGTTATGCATACCACTTCTTAAAGCGTTGCGTTTTTATCATCCTGAATCAAAAATTGCTTTGTTATGTCGTAAAAATCTTGGTGAGTTTTTTTTATTAACGGGTTTAGTTGATACAGTTATTGAAGTTGATAAAAGTAGTAAATCAAATCTAAAGCTAGCATTTCAAAAAATGAAAGCATTCCAACCAGAAGTCATTATCAGTCCACATCGTAGTTTTCGAACAGCACTTTGGGCGTTTAGACTAAAACCCAAATTAAGTGTGGGGTTTTTAGACCTGTGGAGTTTTTTTGCATATAATAGGTATGTGTTACGCCCTGAAGCCAAACACGATGTATTACGCCAACTCAGTCTTCTTAAAGGGTTAAGGTTATCTCACACAAAACTTCCAGCAGAAACACTTACTCTGAATGTTCAAGTTAAAGAAAATACAAAATTTGAAAAATACCGAAATGCTGTAGTTATTGCTCCAGGAAGTCAATGGAACACAAAACAATGGACTAAAGAAGGTTATATTGAAGTGGCAAAGATGCTTGTTGATGAGGGGCATAAGATTGTTTTAGTGGGAGCTCCTAATGAAAAAAAACTTTGTGAAGAGATCTCAATAGAAATTCAAGAATCTGTAAATCTGTGTGGCACAACTTCGATTTATGAGCTTGCCCAAGTATTAAAAGTATCAAGCCTACTTATTTGTAATGATAGTGGTGCCATGCATGTGGCAACGACTGTGGGGACACCTGTTGTAAGTATTTTTGGACCCACAGTACAAAAGCAAGGTTTTACACCTTGGAGTAAAAAATCAAAAGTAATTGAAGCAAAACTAGGTTGTCGTCCGTGTGGAGCTCATGGTCACAACCAATGCCCCATCGGTACACATGATTGTATGAAAAAAATCAGACCGATTCGTGTACATGAAGCGGCGGTTGAGTTTCTTGCATGAAAATAGCTTTTGATACTACTACTGCAGCATTTGCACAAAAAACCGGAACCGGTGTTTATTGTGAAGAGCTTGTAAAGGCGTATCAATCTCGATTTTGTGACGATCAAATCACACATTCTTATCGAATCACACGCTGGTTTAAGGGTGGCAAATATCTACTGCCCTTAAGTGAAAATGCACAGCGCTCAGTATTACTTGACCCCGTAACTTATTTTAATGGTTATAGTTTTGAAATTTTTCACGGCCTTAACACCCGTTTGCCTTTGATGGGAGGGTGTAAAAAAATCGCAACCGTTCATGACTTGTTTTCAATTTTTGGACAGTTCTCTGATTCAAGGTTTATTGAAGATCAATCTAAAAAATTAAAACTCATGATTAATCGAGCAGATCATATTATTGTACCTGCGACGTTTACGAAAAATCAGTTAGTTGAAAAAATGGGTTTAAGTGCTGAGAGAATCAGTGTTGTGGGTGAAGGTGTGCGTCAAGTTTATCTTCAGAGTAAGTTAGATAACACTTTTCAAAATGAACTCAGAGAAAAAAGTTTAAATATTATAAATAAGAAATTTAAAATTTTAAAACCGTACATACTTTTTGTTGGAACCTTAGAGAAGAGAAAAAATATCTTGGGTCTCATTAAAGTATTTGAAAAATTAAACGCTAAGCTTTCAAATAATTGCCCTGATCTAGTTTTAGTAGGGAGTGAAGGTTTTGGTTTTGAAGAAATAAAAAAAACAATCGAATCGTCAGCTGTTAAATCAAAAATCAAACGCTTGGGTTTTGTGAATGAAGCGGAACTTTCGGGACTTTACCGAGGATGCAGCACATTTGTGTTTCTTTCTCATGAAGAAGGTTATGGCATACCCGTAATCGAGGCAATGGCCTGTGGAGCTTCAGTATTGACAAGTAACACAACAAGTCTTCCTGAGGTGGGTGGTGGGTATACTTGGCTTGTGGATCCATTAGATGTAGATCATATAGTAATTAAGTTGGTAGAAATTCTGAGTCAAAGTGAAGCTGTTATACAACAAGTGAAACGTGGTCAGGCCTATGCATCGGGTCTTACTTGGACAAAAGTAGCTGAAGATACACGCCGAGTTTATGAAAAAATTTTACAAAAATCAATCTAGCAATACTTGCGATTATTTTTCACTCATTCTCATAATCACGTGGAGTTATTCCGTACTTCTTAATCTTTCGAAGCAACGTGTTTTTAGGAATATTTGCACGAGCGACTGTTTGATTGATTTTACCGCGATTGGCTTTTAACGCATTAATAATAAATTGTTTTTCAAATTGTTCTTTAAGATTGTCGTAGTTCATGGGTTCAGTAGTGTTTTCAGCTCCGCTACCGCTAACCGAGATATTAATCGGTGTAGTTGTTTTTAAAAATACTTTTTCATTTTTTTTTCGTGTTTTGCTCGAATTTTTCACGCTGTCAGGTAGACTATCAAATGTAATCACATTTGAATTCTCGATAATAAAACAATGTTCAATAACATTTTCAAGTTCTCTGATATTCCCGGGCCACGCAAATTCGGTGATAGATCTCATGGCAATAGGGTCAATGCTCGTAATATCTCTGTGGTGGCGTTTGGTGAATTTCTTAATGAAATAATCAGCTAGTGCTGGAATATCATCAGCGCGCTCTCTTAGAGGCGGTAAAAAAATGGGCATGACATTAAGTCGGTAAAATAAGTCTTCGCGAAATCTAAGTTCTTCAATCATTTTTTCAAGATTTCGATTTGTTGCAGCTATGATACGCGCATTTGTTTTAATTTCTCGATTGCTACCTACGGGTGTAAATTTACGCTCTTGAAGTACTCTCAAGAGTTTCACCTGCATGGGTGGGCTTAATTCTCCGATTTCGTCTAAAAATAATGTCCCATTAGATGCTGATTGAAATCTGCCAATTTTACGTTCATGTGCTCCGGTGAAGGATCCTTTTTCGTGACCAAAAAGTTCGCTCTCCATTAAATTTTCTGGAATAGCGCCGCAGTTGATAGCCACAAAAGGGCCATTTTTCTGTGTACTATTAAAGTGAATTGCTCTTGCTACAAGTTCTTTGCCAGTTCCATTTTCACCGCGTATTAAAACAGTGGTGTCGACTTTTGCTAGACGATAAATCAAATCAAAAATCTTTTTCATCTGTTGGCTTGAGCCTACAAATTCAGAATCTGTATCGTCATCAAAAATTGGATTACTCAGTGCAAGTGATGAAACCATTTCTCGTGCTTCGAGTGCTTTATTGACAATCTTCACCATGGTTTCAGGGCGCACAGGTTTTTCGACATAGTCGTAGGCGCCATCTTTGATGGCTTCTACAGCATCGCGTAAATTGGCTTGTGCCGTCATCAGAACAACAAAAGTGCGTGGATCATTTTGTTTTATAAGTTTTAAGGCTTCCAGACCATCAAGTTCAGGCATGCGAACATCCATGAGAACAAGATCGTACTCTTGTTCTTTGAGTCGAGCTAAAGCTTCAAGGCCTGTACTTGATTCAGCAAAAGTCCATTGTATTTCAGAGGCGGAAGATTCTAAAATACTTTTTACAGTTTTTCTTAATTCTAATTCATCATCAACGATGAGTACGCGTAAACTCTGCATAATTATCCTCAGGTTCTTCTAACGGAAGTGTAAAACCTATTTTGGTTCCGATATCTAATTGGCTAGTAATAAACACTTTTCCTCCATGAAGCTCAATAAAATATTTAACAAGATAAAGCCCAAGCCCAGTGCCCGTAACTTGTATGTTTTTATCTCCAGACACTCTATAAAATTTTTCAAACACTTTAGGTATTTCTTCTTCGGGAATGCCTCGCCCGTTATCACTTACTTCAACGCGAATGTCAGGGCCCATCTCCAGTGTTGTTAGTGTAATTTCACTGCCCGCGTCAGAGTATTTTATCGCATTCTCAATCAGGTTAATGAGAACTTCGCTAATGAGAGTTCTGTCTAATTCCATACTAAACAATGGTTCAAGATTTATTTTAATTTGAATATTTTTTTGATCAGCTAGTGGTTTTATACGATCGACAACATCTTGGATCATACTGTTAATGTCACATACTTCTTTTGTGAGTTTTATATTTCGCGCTTCAACGCGTGTGAGTTGTAAAATACTGGTGATATATTGTCTGAGTTCTTCGCTGATTTGCCTGATACTTGTTAAATCTTGCTTCACATCTTTGGGGATTTCGACCTCTCTACTTCCTAAAAGTCGATCAGTGATGCCTTGGATTTTTGCGAGCGGGTTTTTTAAATCATGTGATATCAAAGATAAGAAATTATTTTTTAGAGATTCGACCTGGCTGAGGTAATGAAGTTCTCGCTCTGATTCCCAAGTGAGTTTTTCTGATTCACTTAATCTATAACCTGAAATAACAACATACGTAACAAGTATTGTGACTAAATGGGCTTGGATCGGCATCCAAATTGCGTAGAGATCAAAAAGTGCAATGCTTAAAGAAATAATACTCACTGCTAAGAAACCTAAGAAAACAAATGCAACTGACTGTGGGTATTGAAAAATAATCCAAAGACTAATGAGCATGACAAGCAGAAGGCCTGTGGCATTAAACCAAATGGGAAGTTTAGTAATCCATTTATTACTTATAAAGTTATGAATAATATTTGCGAGTAACGTACCAGTTGTTAATTCACCCACTGCAGTTTGAAATTGATGTGATGGAATTCCTTTGGCTGTAAAAATGATGATTTTATCTTTAAGTGCAGAGTTTGGGATGTCATGTTTAAGGAGTGCAGAAAACGGATATGATTTAAAGATTCCTTCATGACCTTGAAAATTAATGGGGTCACCTGTACGTTGATAAGGGGCGAATTTATTTTTTCCAAAAACAAAATTTGCAACTCTCACACCTATATGAGGGGTAGAATAACTAGCGCTTAAAAGATGACGAATTTTCCCGTCAGGGTCAGTTCTTAAATCTACAGTTCCGGTATTACGTCCGTCGGTAGTTGCAAGTCCAGGAAGAAGCGCATGACCACTACTATCTGATTTTGCAGCCCAAAAAATTCCGGGTCGATGAAACAAGTGATTTTGATGTGGAGTAAGTGTGCCCCGTACTATTTCTTCACTGAAAAATAAAGTTACAACCGCCGTTTTAGCACCAGCATTAAATACTGAGCTTAAAGCTCGCTCCCAAACAGCTGCATGCCAGAAAAAAGAATCAGTGGTTTCAACAATTTCTTTTAAAGACCAAAGTGAATTTTTGCCTGCGTAATCATTAATTCCATCAAGCCACACAACATCTTCGCGACTCAGATTAATGAGAACGATATCGTTTTTGACTTGTTGTGGGCCTCGTAAGGCAAAGCGCATGTCGTAATTTGATTGGTTTGTGAGTAGTAAAATAAAGCCAACTGCAAAGCAAAAAAGCAGACGAAGGCTTAGCCCCAAACCGCTTATAAGGCGCTGGGAGGATAATTTAAAAAAAGCTCTGAGACGACGTGGGATAAATGCGATCATAGGCTCTTATGCGGTGTATCAATAAACTTGGAAAATTTCAATTTATTTAGTACTTTAACACACATTATGAAGGTGTTTTTCGGACTAAATGGCGATTTACCAACTCAATTGCCCGTGATTATGACTATAGGCAATTTTGACGGAATGCATAAGGGGCATCAAGACTTGGTGGACTTGGTGCAAGCCCATGCGAAAAAGATCCATGGTGTAAGCCTCGTGATGACTTTTGATCCTCACCCCATGAAAGTTTTGTTTCCACAAAGGGGCCTTAAAAATATTTTTACCCTTGATGATCGTATTGAAATATTGAAAAGCAAAAACGTTGATTTTTTACTCATAGAGCCTTTTAGCCGCGAACTTAGTCAACTCACACCAGATGATTTTTTTACAAATCTTTTGCAAGCTCGAATGAATCTTAAAGCATTGTATGTGGGGCATGATTTTAGTTTTGGAAAAAATCGCCAGGGTTCTCTTACCGTGTTAGAAAAACTTTGTGTTAAACACTCAGTAGAATTGCATGTCATGCCCCCTGTAAAAATTAACGATGATGTCGTATCATCGACAAAAATTAGAGACGCAATTTTAGATGGTGATGTTAAAAAAGCTCATATATTTTTAAATAGACCTTTTTATCTTGAGGGAATTATTGAGAAGGGTGCCGGCCGCGGAAAAAAACTTAATATTCCAACCGCAAATTTATTTACTCGAGCTGAACTTTTTCCAAAAAATGGCGTTTACATAACCAATGCGCGTGTCGATGGCCATGATTGGATAAGTGTCACAAATATCGGTTTTAACCCTACTTTTACCGGTGATTCTGGACAAAGGCCCTTGCAAATCGAAACTCATATTTTAGATTTTGACAAAGACATATACGGCCAGCCTTTACGAGTTACTTTTTATGATTACATAAGACCCGAATTGCGATTCAATTCAGTACAAGAGCTTGTGGCTCAGATCACGGATGACATAACGAGAACAAGGTTGTACCCATGGGAAAAATTTTAAAGTTAATTGAGATTACTGACAAACCCTGGGAGCAACGTTGGAAAGCGTTTAGTGAAACCTGCTCGGCTGAGTGTGGTGTATCTATAATTGCAGAAATCAAAACAGCAACTAAAGAAAATTTTTCTGAAATCCTGGGTGAAGTTCTTGTCAGTGATGCTGATATATTTTGTGTTAGTGATCTTTTTTCTGTTGAAGTACTCGCTAAAGTTAAGCAAACCACGCACCAGGCTACAATGGCGGGCGCATGCGATTTTTTTATAAAAGAAAAAGGCGGTTGGTGGCCACGAGTTATTTTGATGGAGGCTTTCTCACGTACTGTTTCGCTCAATATTGGGCTGTTAGATCTTGATGCCAGTGCACTAATCGTCGGTGGAACTGGTACAGCAAAACTTATTGTAGGTGCATTGACGAAAATCGGTTTTAGAAAAATCAATATTGCGCTCGAGTCTGAAGCTGAAGGTAATGCGCTCATTGCTGAAATGAGAAAACAATATTATCAAATCAAATTTGAATTTATTCCTTTTCAAACAATAACGACATTGCCTGGTGTTCATTCACTTGTGGTGAATACAACGCCTCTTACCATTGAGAATGCATTACTGGATGAGCTTTACTTTTTTAATTTTCTAAAAGCTGGTGGAGTCGTTGTGGATGTTAATTTAATTCCTACGGTAACTCCTTTGATTGAAGAATCAAAAATTTGGGGAGCTCGACATTTGTCTGGTGATTACATCAGTGCACAGTCAGATGCATATCTCTTGAGTCAGATACTAGACAAAAAGATAGATATTGAGAAGTACCGCACGCAACTTAGAGCAAATGCTGACGCGGTGCCGTTTGATATCAATCCGTTCCTTAAAAGATTTCGCGATAGAGGAACTTGATGCGTGTTTAACAAACACCCTCGCCGTGCTAAACTATGAGAAGCTAAGAAGAACCTGAAAAGTTAGTTGGTAAGGCAAGGAGGCCTTTTTATGGCAGGTAAGGGACTTGGAGAACTGCTCGTACGCGAGCAACTCATCACCATTGACCAGCTTGAAACAGCAAAGAGGACGCAAAAGCAACAAGGCGGCAGTAGTCGTCTTAGCTCAGCCCTTGTAAAACTTGGTTACGTCAATGAATCACAACTCACTGAATTTTTATCCAAGCAGCATCAAGTTTCCGCGATTGATCTCGCTACTTTTGAAATAGATCTTGAAGCCGTTAAAACTGTATCAAAAGAAGTTTGTGAAAAATACGGTCTGATTCCGATTAGCAAATCTGGTAACTCAATTGTTGTAGCCATGAGTGACCCAGCAAATATTTTTGCTCGTGATGATCTTCAGTTTCTTACTCGCTGTAAAATTGAAGTGGTCGTTGCCTCAGAAGCTGGCATTCAACATGCTATTGAGCGAAATTATATGTCAAAGGTGACTTACGAAACCATCATGACCGAGATGGAGCGAGATTCTGAGCCTACTCGCACTAACGTTGATATTGCGATTGTGGATGTAGAGAAAAGCCAAGCTGATGCACCAGTTGTAAAATTTGTTAATCTTATTTTAACTGAAGCTATCAAACTCAGAGCTAGTGATATTCACGTAGAGCCCTATGAGAAACGTTTTCGCATTCGATTTAGAATTGACGGAACACTTTTTGAAAAAATTCAGCCACCCGCAGAAATTTCTAGTGCTATATCGAGTCGCCTTAAAATTATGAGCAAACTTGATATCTCAGAGCGACGTCGGCCTCAAGATGGTCGTCTAAAAATTCGCACAAAAGATAATCGTGAAATTGATTTTCGTGTAAGTGTATTGCCAACACTTTTTGGCGAAAAAATTGTCATGCGTCTTTTAGATAAAGCTAATCTTCAATTAGATCTTGCAAAATTAGGCATGGAACCCCATGAACTTGAAAAATTAAAAGCTGGAATATACGCTCCATTTGGAATGGTGCTAGTTACGGGGCCTACGGGTTCAGGTAAATCAACTACAATTTATTCTGCACTCTCTGATCTCAATAAGCCTGACGTAAATATCAGTACAGCTGAAGATCCGGTGGAGTACAATATCGAGGGAATCAATCAAGTTCAAATGAATGCTGATGTAGATTTGAACTTTTCATCATCACTAAGAAGTTTTCTCAGGCAAGATCCAGATATCATTATGGTCGGTGAGATTCGTGATTACGAAACCGCTGAAATTGCATTTAAAGCAGCGCTCACGGGTCACTTGGTAGTGAGTACACTTCACACCAACGATGCGCCCAGCACAATTAATCGATTAATAAATATGGGAGTTGAACCATTTTTAGTTACAGCGGGTGTGAATCTTATTATCGCTCAGCGCCTTGTTCGAAAAATTTGTGATCGCTGTAAAAGTCAAGTGGCTGTTGCTCCACAAGTACTACTCGATTTGGGAGTGAAAAAAGAAAACATAGATGGGTTTACAGTTTTTAAAGGGCATGGTTGTCAAGCTTGCGGCGATATTGGTTATAAAGGGCGAGTAGCAATTTATGAATTAATGCCGTTCACCGAAGCCATGAAAACTTTGGTTTACCAAAGTGCTACTCCCAATGAACTTAAGCGTAAAGCGATGGAAGAAGGCATGACCACACTTCGCATGAGTGCACTTAATAAATTAAAAGATGGAATCACTTCAGTCCAAGAAGTCATGGACAGTTCACCAAAGGATGTTGTGTGATCACACTCCACCAGCTCCTTAAAACTATGTTAGATCAAAATGCAAGTGATCTTCATATCACTACAGCTTCACCACCAGTATTAAGAGTGAATGGAAAAATCGTTCGTGTGAAATCAAATGAACTCACCAGTGCTGAGACAAAACTACTTTGTTACAGCATTTTGACGGATGTTCAAAAAAGTAGGTTTGAAGAGCATAAAGAATTAGATTTAAGTTTTGGAATCAAAGGACTCGCTCGTTTTAGAGGAAATATTTTTTACCAACGTGGAGCCGTCACGGGAACATTTCGCAGAATCCCCTATGAGATTCCTGATTATAGAGAATTGGGACTTCCACCCATTGTGGGTGAGCTGACGAATAAAAATAATGGTTTGGTTTTGGTTACAGGGCCTACGGGTTCAGGTAAATCTACAACAATAGCTTCGCTTATTGATAAACTTAATCAAGAGCAATTTGGGCATATCATGACGGTGGAAGACCCCATTGAGTACCTGCACCAACATAAAAATTGTGTAGTCAATCAAAGAGAAGTTGGCCCTGATACTTGGAGTTACAAAAATTCTCTAAAATATGCTCTCAGGCAAGATCCAGATTACCTCCTTATCGGCGAAATGCGTGATCTTGAAACAATAGAAGCCGCACTGAGTATCGCAGAGACGGGGCATTTGGTATTTGCGACATTGCATACCAATTCAGCCATTCAAACAATAAGCCGTATTGTTAACGTATTTTCTGGTGATCAACAAAATCGAATTCGAATACTTTTAAGTTTTGTTCTTCAAGGTATTATCTCTCAAGAATTGGTGCCAGGTGTAGATGGTAAGTATGTTTTAAGTTGTGAGGTATTGATTCCGAATCCTGCAATGCGAAATTTAATTCGTGAAGATAAACTTCACCAAGTATATAGCCAAATGCAGATCGGACAATCCCATTCAGGCATGATGACGATGAATCAAAGTCTCATGAGTCTTTTAGTTCGTAGACAAATCTCAATGAAAGTCGCATTTGAAACATCTCCTGACCCTGAAGAGCTAGATTCTATGCTCAAGAAGTTGGGGCTCTAAACAATGAGAGCTTTTCTTTACCAAGGAAAAACATCAGGCGGTAAATTTATCAAGGGAGTCCTTGAGGCTAATAGTGAAATTGAAGCTCGAATTAAATTACGTGCACAAAGAATAATTCCACTAAAAGTTGTAGAGAAGGGTGTTGCTGCTGCTAAATCTGGCGGCGGTGGAAGTGCTTCAAATATTTTGGGTTATTTTGGGCTTGAGCCTTCAGTTAAAGCAAAAGATCTACAAGTTTTTACAAGGCAATTTGCCACCATGATCGCATCAGGAATACCGATTGTGCAATCAATTGAACTTTTGGCAAATCAAAGTGCGAGCCCGGTGCTCAAAGCAAGTTTGACTTCAGTTAAAGAAGGTCTTGAGAGTGGCAAACGCTTGGGTGATGCCTTAGAAGGCTGGCCGCGAGTTTTTAACAGACTTTATGTGAGTCTTGTGCGAGCCGGAGAAGAGGGTGGTGTTTTAGATACCATCTTAAACAGACTAGCGCTTTATATTGAAAAGAGCGTAAAAATAAAAGCAAAGATTACCGGAGCCATGTGGTACCCAGCAGGAATTTTACTTGTTTCTGGTGTTGTCATCATGGCGCTTTTAACTTTTGTTATTCCTAAGTTTGAAGAACTTTTTAAAAGTTCCGGGCAAGAACTTCCGCAGCTTACTCAAATGGTCATCATAGCCAGTCATTTTGCGCAGTCTAATTTTATCTATATTATTTTTGCTGCTGTAGCATTCGTGATCTTTTTAAAACAGTATTATAATTCGCCAAAAGGCCGAGCTGTTATCGATATTATTCTAATTAAAGTTCCTATTATTGGGCCACTATTACAAAAAGGGGCCATTGCTAGATTCACCAGAACATTATCTACAATGTTAGGTTGTGGTGTGGGCATTATTGACGCGTTAGAAATATGTGCAAACGTTGTTGATAACACAGTAGTTGAACGTGCCTTGCAAAAAGCAAAAATCGCAATTTCTGAGGGTAAAAGTATCACTCAACCCCTTGGCCAAGAGCCATACATTCCACAAATGGTTGTGCAAATGATTGGTGTTGGAGAAGCAACTGGTAGCCTTGATACCATGCTTGGTAAAATTGCAGATTTTTATGAAGATGAAATTGATTATGCCGTAGGTGCATTAACGTCAATTATGGAACCCATAATGATGATCTTTCTTGGTAGTATCATCGCCGTATTAGTTGTGGCCATGTATCTCCCAATCTTTAACTTGGCGAACATGGTCAAATGATAGGGCGCTGGAAAGAGATGAAGATTCCTGATCTTGAACAACACCGAGGCAGAACTTTGCTCATCATTGGTGTTAGGATCGCTTTTTTTCTATCTATCTTGGCGATCACCATTTTATATCAAATTAAATTAGCAACTTTTTTTAATACAGAAAGTCTATTCCCTTTTTATACTTTATTGATCACTGCATTTTTACTTAATTCTGTTTACCTCTATTTCTTTGAAAAAACTCAGCGCCTCTGGTTGCCGACAGCATTTTTGTTTGTCTACGATACCATTTTCATTACAACGCTGATTTTAATCACAGGAATGCAGCAGTCGATTTTTTTATTCTTATACTTAGTTAATATTATTCTCTGTAGTTTTGTTTTTCAGCGCAAAGGCGCATTTTTAATCGCACTTTTCACGAGTTTATCTTTTAGTGTTATTTTGGTGTTTGGGCCCGAGCTTCACGGGCAAACTTTGTATTACGCTGTGGGGTTAAATAATCTAGCTTTTTTCTCAGTGGCGGCATTGAGTGGTTATCTCAGTGAGCAGCTGAATTTTATGGGTAATCAGCTCAATCTTAGAACTAAAGATATTAAAGCTCTTAAAGATATTAATAAAATCATCGTAGAGAACATCAACTCAGGTCTGATCACTTGTACTAAAAATTATGAAATATTATTAAGTAATAAATCTGCATTAAAAATATTGGGCCTTTCAAATATCACGGGGCTTACCATAGATGAAGTATTCTCTGGGATGAAGCTTCACATACAACAAATGATGGAGAAAAAATCAAAAGACCATAATCTTGATAGTCGACTTGAAAGGCGTCACGTTTTGCCCGGTGGCGAACGTTTACTTTTAGGTTTGAGTATTTCTTCATTGATGTCTGAAGACGATCAAGTAGATGGTTATATCATCATATTTCAAGATCTTACCGAAATTTTACGCTTAGAAAATACTGTGCGTAGACAGGAAAAACTTGCAGCCGTAGGTAAACTTGCAGCTGGTATTGCTCACGAGATTCGTAACCCGCTGGCAAGTATCAGTGGAAGTATTGAATTATTAAAAGACAGTGTTCAGCTTACTACCCCTGATCAGGTAAAGCTCATGGACATTGCACTTAAAGAAATTTCAAGACTCAATATGTTTATCACCGAGTTTTTAGCATTTGTACGCCCCGAAGATCGAATACTTGATGTCTGTAATGTTGATAATATTTTAAATGAAGTTTTAGACATGATTAAACTTAATAAAACTTTGCCCCAAAATATTTTACAAGTAAGAGATTTAAAATCTGGCATTTTTATCTCTGGTGATAAAAATAAATTAAAACAAGTATTCCTAAATTTAGTGATCAACGCTTATCAAGCAATGAATAATCGTGACCCAGCAAAACTTACGGTTCAGACATATGTAGAAGAAGATGTTTTAATAGTTAAGTTTCGAGACGTTGGTCATGGAATGTCAGATCAGACAATGAAGCGTTTATTTGAACCGTTTTTTACCACAAAGCCAAAAGGTACGGGCTTAGGTCTTGCGACAGTACATAAAATTCTTGAAATTCATGATGCTAAAATTTTTGTTGAAAGTCATGAGGGTCAAGGAACCGAATTTACGGTACAATTTCATCAGGTGATCAAGCAAAGTTCACACAGCTCAGGAGACCATAATGAAGGCCAGAATACTGGTAGTTGACGACGAAGAAAGCATTCGCGAATTTTTAGATATCATGTTGAAAAAAGAGGGCTACGAAGTAACTCTTGCCGAAGATGGTAAGCGTGCTCAAGAGCTCATGAAGAAAAAAAGTTTTAATATGGTCATCTCAGATCTGCAGATGCCCAATGTCACTGGAATTGAGCTTCTAAAATCTACCAAAGAACTCAGCGAAGATATTGTGTTTATGATTATCACTGCATTTGGTACAACAGAGACTGCTGTTGAAGCCATGAAACTTGGCGCTTACGATTACATCACCAAACCATTTAAAATAGATGAAGTAAGAATTCTCATCAACAATGCTTTAAAAAGTAAACGCCTTGAATCAGAGAACATTCAACTTAGAAAAGAACTTAAAAAAGAAAATAGCTATGCAAGTATTATTGGTAATAGCTCAGCCATGCATAAGATCTTTGATCTTATTCAAAGAGTTTCTCAGACAGCGACCAACGTTTTAATCACAGGTGAATCAGGTACTGGTAAAGAGCTTATTGCAAAAGCGGTACATTATAATGGCCCACTTAAAGATAGACCCTTTGTAACTGTAAACTGCGGAGCTATTCCTGAAAATTTGATGGAAAGCGAAATGTTCGGCCATAAAAAAGGCTCATTCACGGGTGCTCACATAGATAAAATGGGTCTCTTTGAAGTAGCTAATGGCGGAACCTTATTCTTAGACGAAATCGGTGAATTGCCTTTGAGCATTCAAGTTAAACTTTTGCGCTCAATACAAGAGCGAGTGATTAGAATGGTTGGCGGCACTGATGATATAAAAGTAGATGTGCGCATCGTAGCTGCAACAAATAGAAATCTTGAAGATTTCGTCAAGCAAGGTGGGTTTAGAGAAGATCTTTATTATCGCCTCAATGTTATTCTTATTAAAGCTCCTTCACTGCGCGAGCGCCGTGAAGACATTCCAATCTTAGCGAAGCATTTTTTAGATAAGTACAATAGTAGGCTCAGTAAAGAAGTGAAATCCATTAGCGATGACGCCATGGAAATACTTAAAAAATATGATTATCCAGGCAATGTTCGTGAGCTTGAAAATATTATTGAGCGCACAGTGGCCCTTGAAGCAGGTGCTACAATTTTACCTGAGAGCTTGCCACCTATGGTGACAACATCCAACGGTAATAGAAAACTCGTATCAGCTTACGATATCGATGTAACTGATGAGGGTTTAGATCTAGAAAAAGTCGTTGGCCAAATTGAAAAAGAAATTTTGATTAAAGCGATCCACAGAGCGAGCGGTGTGAAGAAGAAAGCCGCTAAGCTTTTAGGCATCACTTTTAGATCTATGCGCTACAGAGTTGAAAAGTACGGCCTCTCAGGCCCAGGTGATGAAGACCTTGTAGACGATTAAGATGCATTTGAGGTCACCTCGGTGACCTTTTTGGGCAAAACTAAGGCCCAGCTTAAGCTTTTAAATGGCCATATTTAACAAACGGTAGATATTTCGTTAGTTTAGGATGATGTCGAAGTTTTAGGCAGGAAGCCAAATTAGGGTATTTTAAGGTTTCAAATCTAATATAGAGCTTCTCATCCTAAACAGCAGTTCCAAATTTTGTAATGATTTCAATGACTGTGTTGGTACGGGCATTGAACTATGTAAAGGGCAAGGGGCGTAGGGGATGATGCAACATAAGCATATCCACTCGCATATTAAAAACTTAACGGGAGGATACGTATGTTGACCAATCAAAAAGGTTTCTCGCTTATCGAACTTATGATCGTAGTTGCGATCATCGGTATCTTATCAGCGATCGCTATTCCAAATTATACCAAGTTCCAATTAAAGGCTAAACAATCAGAAGCTAAGGCTAGCTTGAGCGGTGTTTATACTGCTGAAAAATCATTTCATGCAGAATACAGCACATTCACTGGTCACTTTGATGCCATTGGTTTTGCTCCTGATGGCCGTATGAATTACGGTATCGGATTTGCTGCTGCTGGCGCTGCTCCTCCGACTGGAGCTCCTGCTGGTACTAATACCTGTTTTCAAACGGCAACCGCTGCAGGTGCCTGTTTAGCTGTAGCTTCATGCCAAGCTAATTTTAATAACTGGACTTGTACGGCCATTGTTCAGCCACCATTAGCAGCAAATACTGTTGATCCCGGGGCTAACGTATTTCAAGCAGCAGCTTCTGCGAATCTCTTAGGTTCTGGTATTTTTGATGTTTGGACCATGACTCAGAATCGTGTTTTGACCAACGCAGTAAGCGGTATCTAATTTTGCAATGTTAATTACGGATCAAGTCAATAGGAGAGAGGGTAAAATCTCTCTCCTTTTTTTTAGTCAGTGCCTACTCGTCGCAATTGCGATCTTCACTATTTTATTTTTACCGTCAGATTTTAAGAAAAAAAATCGTGATACAAGAATTACTTTAAAAGGCGAGTTGCTCTCTCATTTATCATTGGGTTTTAAACTCATTGTTTCAGATTTTATTTGGATACGTCTTGTACAAGAAATTGATTATCGTGAATTAAAATCAGTTTCAAAAGGCTGGGCTTTTCAGATGCTTGATTCTGTTACAACTCTTGATCCACGCTACCATACTGCTTATACAACGGGAGTTACAGTTTTATCTATTTTAGTTCAAGATGTAGAAGGTGCCAGTATTTTGTATGATCGAGCAGTACAAAATTACCCCACACATTGGCCACTCCTGTATAGAGCCGCTTATCATAATCTTTATGAAGTAGGAGATTGTCCTAAAGCTGCAGGGCTTTTATACAAAGCCGGACTTCATGGGGCGCCAAATTGGGTGAATTCTCTCGCCAGTCGCCTCTATGTTCGTTCCGGTCAATTTGAATTAGCAAGGGGTGTGCTTATAGATGCACTGAAAAGATTTGAAGGAACCGAATTAGAACCTCGCTTAAAAGATCGTTTAAAAGAACTTGAAGAAGCTGAAAAACAACCTGTGACACTGAAAAATCAAACCAAACAATGCAAG
The DNA here is from genome assembly GCA_034439615.1 of Oligoflexia bacterium. NCBI lineage: Bacteria > Pseudomonadati > Bdellovibrionota > Oligoflexia > Oligoflexia bacterium. The sequence continues at coordinate 60,489 of JAWXAT010000041.1, forward strand.
CCACCTACAAACTAATGCCCACATGACAAATCCCCATCTATAATCAAATTTAAATTTTAAGCAAGATCAACTTTAAATGACACTTGGACAATCAATGAGGCTAGAACTCTTACAAACACAGTTTCAGGTATCTAAGATTTGATCATGAATATGCAATTAGTGAATCGGGGGAGAATTTAAAAAATTTCTCTCTCGGTTTTTTTCGCATCACAGGATTAATTTTAGCATTCACACTCATTCTAAATCTTTCCAACATCACGGTGAAATCAAAGCGTGATCAAAGATATGTTTCAAACCCTGAGGTGTTACAACATCTCGTTCTCGGCTTTAAATTGATTACTGCCGACTCGAATTTAAATTGATCACAGCCGATATGTTTTGGGTTCGCTTGATTCAAGAAATTGATTACAAAGAATCAGCACCAACATCAAAAGGGTGGGAGTATCGCATGCTTGATACAATCACAACGCTTGATCCTCGATACAAAATCGTTTATCGCGCAGGTGCGACAGTTTTAAGTGTTGTTGTTCAAGATGTTCAAGGGGCTACTGCACTTTATGAAAAAGGCGTGAAACAGTTTCCTGATGACTGGAGCCTTTTATATCGTGCTGGCTATCATTCTTTGTTTGAAGAAAAAAACTGCGTTCGTGCTGCAGAATTATTAAATCAAGCTGTTGCGCACGGTGCACCTTCGTGGCTTTCATCACTTGTCAGTCGATTATACGAAGGTTCAGGTCAGTATGAAATCGCACGTGGTGTACTTGTTGATGCCTTAAAAAGGTTTGAAGGTACCGATGTAGAAAAGCGCCTTCAAGAACGTCTCACCGAACTCGAAAATCAAAATCGCCTAAGTACAAATAAAATTCAATGTAAGTGATTCAAGCAACTGGTCCCGGGACCAGTTGGGCTAAATAATCAGAAATCCGTCATCTAAACCTGTCATCAAAAATTAAGTACAGTTTAACCAACCCCTCAGTTATTGGGCATAAGCGAAAATTAAATGCAATTTAAGTATTTTTAATTTTGCGCTCATTTCCCATATTTGTCGTAGTGCTTGAAAAATATATCTCGGAGGCGCGCGCATATTTGAATCCCTGAGCTTTTCTATATTGCGAAAATGATTTTTGAAAAAATTGATTTACTCAAGACCTAAGAGCTTTACAGCTTAAATAATCAACATCAAAAACCCATGCTATAAGTTATTAAAATCTTCGGTGCAGATAAGCTAAAGGATTATTTTAATAAGCGTAAAAAAATCATTTTCTGAGGAGGTTGTTTATGAATCCCATTCACCATAGAGCGCTTCAAGCGGTTGCCAAATTTAAAACCAGTGAATCTGACCTCATCGATATTATCCAAGAGATCGATCACGAAAAATCTTACCGTGAAAAGGGGTTCACCAGCTCCTATGATTATTGTCTCAAGTTTTTAAAGTTATCTGATTCTACATCATTTAATCTAATCGCTATTGCTAGGAAATCTCAGAAAATTCCAGAACTCAAGCAGGCTATCAAAGATAATCTTATTACAGTCTCTAATGCTAAAAAGATCACATCAGTCATTACAGCTGAAAATAAAAACCACTGGTTGGCTTTAGCTCAAACTCTGCCTAAAGCGAAGCTTGAAAAAGAAGTGGCACGCGTTAACCCTAAAATACTCACTCCAGAAAAGATCAAATACGTGAGCGAAAATCGCCTGAAGCTTGAACTTGGCATAACAGAAGAACTCATGAATGATCTAAAACGCGCTCAAGAGATTTTATCTCAAAAAACAAAAGCTCATGCCACCATCGAAGAGGTTTTGGGAAAAGTTTTGAAAGCCTATCTTGAAAATGAAGATCCACTTGAGAAAGCAAAGCGTGCTCAAAATGCTAAGACGGATCAAAATGCTGAGAAGGATCAAAATGCTGAGAAGGATCAAAATGCTGAGAA
>JAWXAT010000042.1 GCA_034439615.1 Oligoflexia bacterium
AAAGAGCTGAACGACAAGAAGAAAAGGTGAAAAATGACGCGCCTTCTCCGGATATCCGTCTCAAGACGGAACATTCCAGACAAACTGAAACTCAAGAAGATATTCCATTTCAAAGAAGCTCGATTCCCACTCAACTCAAACGTCAAGTCATTCACAGAGACAAAGATAAATGCCAGCACCAATACTATGATGGTTCAATATGTGAAAACCAAAGGTTCATAGAAATTCACCACAAGATACCAATTAGCCACGGAGGACAAAATCAAATCCAAAACCTCATCACACTCTGCTCAGGACATCACAAAGCACAGCATATGAATTCATGAACGTAAATTGGGGTGTATCCTCAATTTTTAATCGTCCAAGTTTTGTTCGGCGGGCTCCTGAGATTTTAGATAAACACAATGCTCAAGTATTAATAATGGGGCATAATCATCAAGCGACACATCGTTCTTTTCACAACGGAAAACAATACATTAATACAGGTACATGGACTGACGTTACAAGTTTTGACCCGGGGAGCTTGGGCCGTTTATCAAAACCTACTTATGCGTATATTGAATATCCAGAAGGTGATGAAACCTCATCAAGGGGTTTTACCAATGTATTTTTGCGTATTTGTCGTGGTAAACATCATGACTGGAAAGAGTTTGAGTTGTGATAAGGAAAATTATAAATATGAAGACTGGGTTAATTTTATTAGTGTTATTACTTTTAAGTACTTCATGCATAAAATCAGATATCAACGGTACTAGAGCTGCGCGTTTTGCTGTGAGCGATGCGGGAAATAATCGAATCCTTTTATGGAATCGAGTTCCTAATTCTTTTTCTGAACCAGCCGATCTTGTTTTGGGTCAGCCTAATATGACAATAGGTACCGCTAATAATACTCCAGATGCTCCTGGAACAATCAGTGCACAATCACTTTCTGTGCCAATGGGTGTTCATTTATTTGAAGAAAAACTCATCGCGGCAGATCAAAGCAATCACCGTGTACTTATTTGGAATAGTTGGCCTACAACAAATCAGCAGGCTGCAGATGTTGTATTAGGTCAAAACACAATGACTACTGGCGGGGCAAGTACTGGTACAGCAACATCTTTTAGTTATCCTAATTTAGTGAGTTTTGATGGGCAGCATCTTCTTGTTGGAGACATCACTGGACGAAGAGTCAAGGTCTGGAATTCACTGCCGACAGTGAATAACCAACCTCCTAATTTGATTTTATGTCAGTCCAGTCTCACGGGGTGGTTGTTAGGAACAACAAGTCAACTCTGTATGAGACCCAACAGTGCAGTGAGTAATGGAAATCAAGTTGCAGTGGCAGATTGGCAGAATCATCGAGTGCTTATTTGGAATACTTTTCCCACGGTGAGTGGTCAAGCGGCCAATGTTGTTTTAGGACAACCTAATATGACAAGTGCAGTAATTAACAACACTCCCGGTAATCCCGGTGTTGCCAGTGCTCAAAGTCTTTATTTTTGGACTGCGGCAAACCAAACGCCATCAAAAGTCATGTTTGTCGGAGAGAAATTGGTTGTAAGTGATTTTAATAATAACCGAGTGCTTGTTTGGAATTCAATACCGACGACTAATCAGCAAGCAGCAGACATGGTTATTGGTCAGCCCGATATGACGACAACAACTGCCAGTACAGGTGCTTATTTTTCTTCACCAAGTGGAATGTATTACGGCGGTGGAAAATTTATGGTAAGTGATCTGCTTAATAATCGAGTTCATGTTTGGAAAAGTTTCCCTACAAAAAACGGTCAACAAGCTGATTTTGTTTTAGGACAAAGTAATTTTATAAATAATTCTATTTTACCGGTAAAAGATTTTACGCTCTATTCTCCAATCGATGTGACTGGAAACTTTCATGTTAAAGGATTAAGAATTCCTGAGGGGTATTAAAAAACTATGATTGTTAGCGATTACATTTTAATTACTGAAATAGAAAAATCAGCTCCTGAAATTCTTTTTATTGATACTGCATGGCCAGGCGGGGAATCTTGCCTCGTGTCTAGATACCAATTCTTTCTTTGGGAGGAATTGGGGGATTCATCAATTCGCGAATTGCATCAAAAATAATTTTGAACTGAGAATCATATTTTCTTTCGAGAGTTGCTAGTTTTTGCGCCAACTCTTTATTCGTAAGTAGAAATTCCTTTATGTTCGATTTTTGAGGTTCCAGTTTGGAACCCCAAACGGTCGAATTCCTAAACGGTAATTCGAAACATAAAATCCTCAGGGAATCTGTCTTTGTTCCTTCCCACAGCTTTATTTAAATTCTTTGTTTTTACTTGATAAAGCAGGGCAAGGTCTGAGTCCTGCATAACTCTGTGCCCACGAATTAAAAATATTTTTTGAATGATTTCTCGAGAGGAAAGTTGATTCATAAGATACTCCTTGCTAGAGGAGTGCCGTGCAAGGCACTTGCCAACGTCATCTGCCACTACTTTGCTCCAGAGTGTTGATTAGATCCGAAATTCGAAAATATTTAGTCACTACGGTGATGGTCGCTAAAAAAGGTAAGTAACCTTATCAGTCATTCACTTGAAACAGTCTTCTTTTGTCCATCAAAGCACGGCTTCCAACTCAAATATATTGCAAGTTATGAAATCGGCCATCTTAAGGACCAGCGACATCTCTGAAGGTCAGAGAAACTTGTAAAACGGCACAGAGCCTTAAAATAACACCTTTAAATATTCCGGTAATCGGAGTCTCTCCGTATTTTCGGATTTAATTAATGCTTAAAACAAAAATAGTCATAGATGACCTTGGTAAGCCCATTGCTTAGTGATTTTTAGCACGGGAGTACTTTATGGATCAACTTTCGCACCAAGAAATCACTCAAAGAATATTTTTTATCCGTGGGCATAGAGTCATGTTAGATGCTGATCTAGCGGAGCTTTATAGCGTAGAAACCAAGTCCCTAAATCGTGCTGTTCGGCGAAACCAAAATCGATTTCCAGAAGATTTTATGTTCCAACTTACTGAAAAAGAAGAGGAATTTTTGAGGTACCAAATTGGTACCTCAAGATTGACCGAGAAGTATGGCTCTTGGGGAGGACGAAGGCATTTGCCATTAGTTTTTACAGAACAAGGCGTCGCCATGCTATCGAGCGTTCTTCGAAGTGAGAAAGCGGCGCTTGTGAATGTTGAGATCATGCGGACTTTTGTAAAGTTTAGGGAATTTCTCCTAACCAATCAAGAATTGGCTCGGAAACTGGAAGAACTCGAAAAAAGACATGATGCTCAATTCAAAATCATCTTTGATGCGATTCGTGAACTAATGCGTCCTCCTGTTCCACCTAAAGGAAGAATTGGAATTTAATCACTTGTTAAGATTCCACACCTTGCCATGATGAGCGCTGACTTCGATAGTTTGAGAAAAGTTTTAGGGCGTTTTAACTTTACCTATTAACCGACAAATTGTTTGTGAAGAAGTTGAGCTGCGTTTTGAACCTGACTGGAAGCCACAACATATGTGATGCTTAAGGGTGTGGTTATGAGGGCTTCGGTTTCAATAGCGTTTTTACTTAATGTTGATGAAGCCTCAAAGAGGGCTTTAGAATTTACAAGTCCGCGGCCAGATAATGTCACTGTGGCCAAATGAGTTTCTAAAGTCGGTGGTGTTTTTTTATGATGTTTGCACCATTCACTCACACTTGCTAAAATGCTATCAAAATGCTCAGGTGGCGCTGTGATAAAAATCTCACGACCATTTTCGGTACCACGTTCATAAATAATTTGTGGAACAGAAAGCTTGCCATGAGTAAGGCCTGCTTCGATGGCCTCAAGACTTATTTTTAAATCAAAGCCTTTGCCGAATTTAAGAACTGCAAGTTGAGCGTTGTAGTTTACGGCTTGAATGTGTGTTGCTTCCATAGTTTCAATAAGACTACCTGAGCCTTCTTCTGAACTCAAGTGCACAAGTACAGGAACCTGCGCTCTCTCTGCTAGTTCGACACTTCTGTAGTGAAGGACGCGCGCTCCCCAGTAAGCCATTTCCATCGTCATCGCGTAATCTAGTTTTTCTAAATGTTTTGGTACTACACCTGAAATGCGTGGATCAATTGTGTATATGCCGCGAACATCGGTTAAAATATCACAGCGATCGGCTTTAAATTGCGCAGCCATGGCAACGGCAGTTGTGTCGCTGCCGCCTCTTCCCAAAGTTGTAATTTCTTTTGTCTGCGGATTCACGCCTTGAAACCCTGCGATAATTACTATGCGGCCTTTTTTTAATTCTTCTTCAACGCGGAACGGGCGAATATCTATGATGCGAGCACTATTGTGACTTCCGTCAGTGAGCACACCACTTTGTGAACCCGTAAAACTAATGGCGCTGCATCCAAGACTATTTAAAGCCATAGACATAAGCGCCATGGAGATTCTTTCGCCGGCTGATAAAAGCATATCCATTTCACGTTGAATGGGAGTGTGCGTGATGCGACGGCTGAGATCAACAAGATCATCTGTTGTATCGCCCATGGCAGAAATAATAATAATCAGCTTATGACCTTCTTCGGAAAGTTTTTTTAAGTGCTTTGCGATATCTAATATTTTTTCTGGCGTTGCCACTGAGGTGCCGCCATATTTTTTGACGATGAGCATATGATTCAAGTGTCATTTAGAAAATTAGTGCGTGCAAGAAGAGAATGGGTTGTGACTCAGCGTTCAGAAACAAAAGTGCGGCGAATGTAGCGCGAAACCAATTGGTATGAACCTTTGGGAATGCGGATGGTGTGGCCTTCGACGTGTGTGGGCACATAGCTTCTAACGAGTTCGGGATTAAGTTCTTCCATATGCTTAACAGTTACGCCGAGTGCGTCGGCTAAGTGGGCAAGGCGTGTGCCGCCAGGGACTCTAAAGTGTTCAAAAGAAAATGGGGTATTATAATTGATGTTTCTAAAACCATACATTTGCGGTGATTTTGCGATGAGCATGGCGGCTATTAGTTTGGGTACGTAGTCTTTTGTTTCATCCATGAGAGCACCATCGGTTTTGGCCATTTTCCAAAAACTTTTTGTTTCATGCTTGATCATCAAACGTTTAATGCGATTTTCACCTGTGTTGTACCCAGCTGCGACGAGATACCAATTGTGAAACATGCCGTACATTTTTTTCATATATTTTGCGGCTGCATCAGAACTTTTTTGAAAATCGCGACGCTCATCGAGCCACCAGTTAATGCTGAGTCCATAGCGCTTCCCTGTTTCGCGAATGAACTGCCATGGGCCAACGGCATTTGCCGAAGAATTTGCAGTGGCCGAGAAACCGCTTTCAATCATTGCCATGTAAGCAAGATCTTGAGGGAGACCATGGCGCTTTAATGTTTTTTGAAGTGTAGGTAAATATCGAGTCGAGCGTTCGAGCCATTTTGTAAACCACCCGCGACCACTTGTTTGAAAATATTCTATCCAGTATGCAACGCGCGCGTTGTAGGCAACTGGAATATCAAAGATGAGTGGTGTTTCAGACGCAAAAGGTTCGGTTGGGTGATTTGGTCTTGGAATTTTAATAGGAGCTGGTTTTTGCGCGATAGTTTTTTTTTGGGGCGACATTGGTATTGGTACTGATTCCGGTTCCGGTTCCGGCGTAGTTGCGGATGTTGCTGTGGCCGCAGCGGAAGCGGGCGCGGGAGTATTGTTTTGTGAATTGTTCTGTGCAGGAACTAATGGCCAGCCAACACTTTCTTGTGACGGTTTTGTAGTGCTAGCTTTTTGTTCATGGGCACAACCTGTAAGTAGTATTGAAAGCACAGTGGTCGATAAACCAAATTGAATTGTGAGGCTGGTTGTAAAAATTAATTTTTTAAATTTTGCGAAAGCATCCATGCTCATCTAAGTCCTTTTAACGCAAATCCAAATGCGCGCTCTAAGTAGCGCAACCCGATGTGCGTGTTCATTGAACAACGCTAATCCATGTGTGTGTTCATTTGAGCAGCGCAAATCCGTGTGCGCACTACCCTGTATGAATTAGGTTACATGAGTCGAGCTTTAAACCCAAGCGCTAGAACGTCGCGTCTATAAAGTCAGGACTAAAGACTGTTTTGGATTTGTATGTCTGCTGACCCATCGCATTTTGCGCCAGCGCGGTTGGCATCAGTGTTATTGATTTCAAGTGCCGGAATTCAAAGGTGCGGTATTCAAAGGTGCGGAATTCGTGAATCGAAATTTCAATGTCCAAGATATTTCTCCATTGTAAGTTGTCCGAGTTTTTCAATAGCAGCGCGCTGATTGCATGAGCGACAAAAAAGTCTCAGGTTTTCAAGGGAGTCATTTCCACCCAAAGCTTTTGGCAATTTGTGATCGATTTCTAAAGCATACATAGAATTACAGTTTTGACATTGCCCGTTTGCCATTCTCCAAACCTGTCTTTTGATGTGCGCTTTTGATAGAGGTTTGTTTGGTTTGATTTGCGACTGAATTGCTATATCCAGTGATGGTGTCGTTTGGGGCGTGGATGCTTTTACCTTTGTACTCCGACTTTGTTCTGCCGCTTTCCGCGCTGGCGCGGTAGATTTATCAAGTTTTTCTAATCCGATGTCACAGAGTTGATCGAAGAGTTCGGCTAAACTTACATTGGGATTTTTATGAGCGTTAAGGCCTTTGAGTTTTTGAATCTTTTTTAATATTTTATCAGTAACAGTAAATGAAATTTCAACTTGGTCAGCAGATACTTGTCGAATTCTTTCTGTGGGTTTATGAGAAATTGTAGAAACCGAAAACATTATTTTCTGCGCTTCCTTTTTGGTGGTCTTCTCAAATTTTTTCAAAAGTGCGATTTTCTTTTCTCTAGAATATAGTTTTTGAGTTGATTTTTCTTCTCGAGCAAGAAGTGATTGAGCCATTCCCATATGTGTGAGCGAAAGTGATCCGTCGTTTATTTTTTCCTCAATCTCTGGAATTTCCTTTAGAAGCTCCATAGCTTGCACTCGGCGGTAAGCTTGATCTTCAGTGTAGAGAAGTTCTTTCATCGCATATTCATACATGGAGCCACATTTTTCTTTACTGAAAAGTCGGCGTCTTTGAATTTCTTTTAGATGTAAAAGAATATTTGAGAGCATTTCACGTTCATCGCGAACTAGGTTTTTAGTATTTCGCAATAGAGTTTCGTCGCTTAAAAGTTTTAGATTGGTTTTAGGATTCATGCGAGGTTCTCCAGGGTAAAGTGTCAGTTTTATTACAATTAATAATTTTAGTTAACTACTTGGCGGTGAGTGTAGCATTGCTTTTGGAGTGGAGGTTTTTGTAAGTCTGAGAGTGTTAAATGATTACACTTTTAAGGGCGCTGGACTTCGTGTGGTTCATAGAAATTCATTTATAATTCAAAAAAACTAAATCATTCAATAAAAGATCAACCACGGCAATTCTAGCATTAAGAAAATGCAGTCAATAAAAATGTAATAATGTAATAATATTCATTCCGCGCTGGCGCGGAAATCGAACTCACCCCGTGCAAATTACATCTCACTTCATGATGTTCGCTTCATTATCTTCATTTCATGATTCCCATATCAATCCAAGCTTCTCACTTCATGACCCCACTTCGCACACCGCACTTCACGCCACATCCCAAACCACCCCGCACACCCTGCGCCACACCCGCGCCACCCCTGCGCCCCACCCACACTTCTTGACACCACCGTCAAAAAACCAACATAA
>JAWXAT010000043.1 GCA_034439615.1 Oligoflexia bacterium
ACGGTGGGAGCCGTTGTTGACCACGGGGTCTTTTCCACCTGGGAGCTTGTCTGCCCACGCATCCTCTACCCACTCCCAGACGTTTCCATGCATGTCGTAAAATTCTTTGCCGTTAACTATGAGGGGATCTTTTTTAGCTACAGGGTGGGTAGTGCTCCCGGAGTTACCGCTAAACCATGCGTACTTGCCAAGATCTGCCTCATTATTGCCAAAATGAAAAGCATCATTAAACTGACCCCGTCCTCTTATAACGAATTCCCATTCGGCCTCTGAAGGCAAACGATAGACGTCACCCTTTTTATGGCCAGGAAATAGATCATTTAGAGCAGGGTCACCGGCTTGAGATAAATCATTTAAAGCACTGATCCATGTTTTAATTTCTTCATATGAAACTTTTTCTACAGGATGTAAATCCCCCTTGAAATTAGAGGGATCAGCATTGATTTTATATTTGGCACCAAACACTCCGCCAAGTTTGCCAGGAATCTTATTCGCCAGGTCTGCTACCTTTTTCCACACGACTTGCGTTGTTGGGGTGGCCATCATGTCAAAAGGCTTACTGATTTCGACATTGATTTGGCTACCTACTTCGCCCATTTTGAACGAGCCAGGCTCAACTCTATTAAGGATCCCTTTAGTTCCATCAACTACAGAATTTTTAATTTGCTCTTCTTGTTCTTTTCGACGGCGCTCTTCTTCTTCCTTCGTTCGGTCTTCTTTTTGACGATCACTTTGTTTTAGTTTTTGAGCGTCTTCAATCTCGCGCTTCATTTGTGCCACGAGCTCTGGCCTTGTCATGATCTTGTATTTTTCAAGATATTCAACGAGAGCCTGCTCCTTCTTTTTATAATCACTCGTAAGGGCAGTTATTTCAGGGGAAGTGTGGCCTTTCGATTTTGCTACATCAAGATTCAGTCTTAGTTGAGATAAGTCCTTAATTGCCTGGTTGATTGACTTTTGAAGGTCGGGAGTTAAATTGGGCCTTTGGCCGCTCATCGCTGGGGCAACAGTTGGGCGCGATTTATCGCTAACAAAAAGGCTTGGGAAAAGATCAGGATATTTTGTAATTTCTTTTTTATATGAATCCATAAACTCGTGGGTCACAGAGTTTAATACCTGAACAAAGTCTTTTGCCTCATCAAGCATCATTTCTAAATGGAATTTTACTCTGGCATCCACAACGCCTGAACTAATCAAGCGTTCAATTACCGGCGAACTATTTGAAAAATGGAGTAAACCGTCTTGACCATAAGAGTGCGAGATTTTTTGTGGAGCCCAATATCCCAGGCCCTCAAAAAATAGCCCCAGATCCTTCATCTCAATGGTGGTTCTCAAATCTTTGAAAGCAACACCTTCCATGAGCTGATGAACAATAAAACGGGCTTTTAATTGATCAAAAAGTCTAATCACTGTTCGATCCGAAGCACTTCCTGCAGCTGAAACGTAATAGTCAGGAAATTCCCTTGGATCCATCTTGTGAGCTTTTCGAGTTTCTTCTTCTTTGTTAATCCTTGAAGCTAAGAATTTCTCATGCACTTTTGCGAGCAATTCTTTTAACGCCGGATTTTCAAATTCGACCTGTTTTACTATAGGCTCTAGCTCGCCAATGGCCAAAAGGCCTTTCCAGCTTGGGGAAATACCTTTTTCTAGATTAATAAGAAATTGCGTCAGGGCTTCTTCAGATGAAATCTTATTGGACACGAAAACTTTGTTAGGGGCTCGATCCATTACTGCTTCACCAGTGGATCTATCTTCATGGTAAGAATCTAGAAATTCACTGGGCATTTTGTTAGAGGTGAGAATAGCTGTCCTAAGGGCTGTTTTAATAACCTGATTCCCTGCAAAAACCTCCCGCTCATTTAAAATGGATAAAAGGGCAGTAATGGTCTGAGGATTGGCCTTATCAACCTCATCTAAGATTGCAAAAATAAATTTTTGATTCGCAAGTGATGTTGAAACTTCAATTTCTTCTTTACCTTCGTTGAGCTGCTTTTCAACCTTTGGAAAGCCGATCAAAACACCTTCGGGAAGAAGTTTGTGAAACTGCAAAAGAAATCGATCAAATTGTTCAGGCCGTTCTCCTGCCCGCACTCGTTTTAAAATGGCCCGGACAAACTTTTGATCATGGCCTACAGCAGCTAAAGTGCTCTTTACAAACTGATCTACTTTATCAGTATTCATTTTTTTAAGTTCTGACTTTAAAATAACTTCTGCCAGCGCAGTTTTTGCTCCGCCTGGAGGCCCGAAGACATAGAGATGGTTGTCAGATAAAATTCCTGTTAGATGGGCTTCAATAGAATAATCAAGCTCAACAAACCGCTGCTTAAGGGCTCTTACCTCGTAACCCATCCAATCATAATAACGAGAGACGCGCTCTTCCACTTTAGCTGCAAGCATTTCACGTCTAAATTGTCTTTTTTCTTTCTCACTTCGCTGAGGCAGTAGCTTTTCTTGAGGCGCTCTCACTGCTGGCTGATCTTTATCAAAATGCTGACTAAGGACATTTGCGAATTGCTCAAGATCCTTCTTTATAGATTCAAGTTCAACCCTTGTTCTTTCTTTTACGGTGCCTTTGGCAAGAAGCTGATCAATATTTTTATCAACTTCAAATTGTGGTTTTGAGAGATCAATTTTATTGGCCTGTACCACACTTTTAATTTTGGGGGCGAGTGCTGCAAAACCAGTGGTATCAATCGACCAGTCGGCAAATTCTGGAGATTTGGATTTCAAGACCCATGAATTTCCATTTAAACCATAGGCAAATTGGGTTTTACCAGAACCGTCTTGGAGCAGGAGTTGTCCGTCAAAAGGGCTATAATGAACAGCCATTTTAGAAGATGTTCCATGCGTAGAGGTAACAGTGATTCCATCACTTACTTCAGTGACGCTATAGGTTTTAAGCGTTAGACCTGATGGCCCTGCATAAAGGGCACTTAAAGCAAGGAGACTTAAATCTTGTCGTTGGGGTGTTAGTCTCATCTGATCAAAGGGCACGCCCTCCATCAATTGGTGGGCTACAAGGGCGGATTTAAAAATTTGAACAAGGCGTCTGACAGAACGATTTGAAAACTGATTGGCCGGGAAATATTCAGAATCCCTTTCCCCATACCTAACTTGCGTCTTAGATTGATCGGCTTTATTTGTCACATAGCGATCAAATTCACGGGCAATAGAAACGATCTCAGCCATCATGTCATCAGGGATTTTGACTTTTGCAACCACAGCCTCTAGCTCTCTGAGAGGGAGCGTGATTTTAGATTTTCCAGGATTTTTTACCAAGTCATACATGGCGACAGTTTCTTTGGCACTCAGTTGTTGATTGGGTATATGGATCTTCACTGCCATACGGTCAAGCAGTGCTTCACCTGATGGACGATCATTTAAGAACCCTTGAATAAATTCGCCGGTGGTTTTATTTGAAGTAAAAACACCGCTTGATAAAACGGCGTCTACAACCTTGGCTCCTAAAAAAGCCTTTCTCTCATTTAATACTGATAAAAGCGCATTTAAAACTGCAGGATTTGCCTTTTCAGCTTCATCGGCAATCAAGAATAGAAAGCGGTCTCCGACAAGAGATGATTCCGTCTCGATTTCATATTTTCCATCTTTCATCATAGAAGAGAATTTTTGAAAGCCCGTGATTTTTCCCTCAGAAATCAACTTATGAAACTGAAGCACAAAAACTTTTTTATCCGCTTCGGGAATCGCATTCAAGACCGATTGAAACATGATCCTTGATAAAAAGGTCTTAGCCCCACCAGGCTCACCATTAATCCATACAAATTCTTTGGCTAATATAGCTGTGGTGAGAGCTTCAATAACTTGATGTCTTCCATATACTGTCTGATCAATCTGTTTCAAAGCTTGTACTGAATCTGTCCAAGCGTCTCCAGTAGTTTTCTTAGCCGTGGATGCAATATGTGTTGGATGATGGCCCGATGCCACTTCATCAAGTAGGACTGCACAACTTTCTGGTGGGACTGTTAATGTAGCTGCCAATACGACATGCCCGGAAAAGAAATATGCGGAGCCAATAAAAACCCCTACTATTTTTTTATTTAGTCGCATCCAATTCATAAACTCTTTCTTAATTAATGGTGTCTTATGAAGTGTAATATTCATGAAGCGTGCCACACGGTCAATTTGATTGTGGCGGTGGTATATCTCCTGCATCCTTCAATGAAGCATGTACAAAAAGTGTCACTTCTTCATTTTATTTTTAGTTATGCTTTCGGTGTGGTCTACACCTGGAGCTGGAAGCACTGATCAGATCAAGTGCGCGGCAATCCTCTCGAATTTAGTTAATAATCCACAATCTCAAACACAGAATCAGAGTGAAAAGTGGGCCGATCTTTATAAGAAATCTGACGTTTCTCCCCGGCCCCAGGTGTGGTTAAAGATTAGACAAGCGTTACAAAAAAATGTCAGTCACCTTGAGCATACCCTCGAAACTGCGGGACAAAACCCAGATAAGATTGGGGCAGCTTTTAAACGAATGGCCTCGGAACTTCCCCTCCTAAAAGAACTAGTAAGCCTACAAAATCAGATCGATCAGGGACGTGTTTTATCTCACGCCGAATTTATCCAGATCAAAAGAATCACAGCGAATCAATTAATCAGTATCAGCCAAAAGCCCCACTCTGATCTTCAAGCTTTTGCAGCGCTTGAGGCCCTAAGACTCATTTCACCTATAGAAACCAGGGTTGAATTTCCAAAAACTAAAGAAGACATTCAAAAGGAAGTGCAAAAAAAGAAGGAAGAAAAAGAGAAAGAAAAAAAGAAAGACGAGAAGGATGACAAAGACCAGGAAGAAGAAGATCCCGAATGGAATAAAACAACCGACAAATATAATCCTGAAAATAAAGACTTGGCCAACGATAGTAAGGGTAAAAAGAAAAAAAATGTAGATATCGTTTTGACTGACGTTAATGTTTACAAGCGTTTGCTTCGGCAAAAAATTTATGATCAATTCAATTTAAAAGACTGGTCATCAGTACCAGTCCAGCGGGAACAAACTCAATACACGAATCAATTTACAAAAAAACTAATCATCAATCCTTTAGGGGAAACGGTGGTTGATGTTCCTGTGCCCTATGGTTACACCCTAATCCCCGGTAAGTATGCAGATCACAAAATTGCTGAAGTTGGACCAGGTGAGTTTAAAGTTCAGGTATCGTCAAAAAATCCTGTGACCCTGGGTCTTGCTCGTATTACCAATGAACCCCATCTCCCAACACAGCCAAAACCGATTAATCATCAAGAACTAAATTTCTGGCCACAGCATTTGCTTCTCTTTGCTCAGAGTTTAAAAGGTCTGCCTCCCCTTGAGGCCGCCACGCGTTTAGAAAAATATATTTCAGAAGAGGGTGGATTTTTATATTATTCCAAAGGCGATAAAATCAGTGAAGGTGATCTCACAAAAATTGATCAAAGGTTTAATCAGTTGCTCACGCAGATGCCAAAACCTATGGCAATGGCCCAGGTGGGAGCTTTTAATTGCGACGGAGCGGCCTGGATAGGGGCTCTTCTTCTAAGGGATGTCTTAAATATTCCTGTTCGCATTGCGGGCGGTCGAACTTCCGCCGGAACCAAAATGGTAAATCAAGAAACATTGCATGTCGTCAAATCAGCAGATCCAGCACATGCTTGGGTAGAAGTCCATGATGGGAAACACTGGGTTCCCTTTGATATGACCCCTAAAAATAACACTCCTGACAGCCAATCATCACCCACTGATGTTGACCGTGAAGAGCCAGCGCCAAAGGATCAAAAAGATCAGAAAAATCAAAAACAACAGCCGCCAAAAGATAATGGCCAACCATCTAAAGGCAAGGGAGAGGGCAAAGAAAAGAAAGATTCCGACAAGGATGGGGCTAAAGATGCTGCCCAAGATTCCGGCAAAGACGATAAAAAAGAAGGTAAAGATTCAAAAGATAAACAAGACGGAAACGGAACTGAAGGCAAGAAAAAAGAGCAAGATCAAGATGGTGAAGGTGCGCCGGGTAGTAAAAAAATTGATGATATTTTAAATACAAAATCAACTCAGCGAAAAAAAGGAGAGCAAAATCAAGCTCTAATTGATCGGGTTCTCAAAAGAAATGAGCTTATGCTTCTAGAACATCTCATCCACGATGGTTATCAGACCTCATTTCAAGCTGAATCTCATACAGTATTAGACGCCTTATCAGAAAACTCTAATTGGAAAAATCAGGTTGAAAGATCAAGAGGGAAAATATCAACTCTTTTGAATGATTCAAAATTTGTTAAATTTAGTGGATTGCAAAATTCTCTCTCAGAAGTCCGGGTTGAATTTAGTCAAAATAATGCCCGTGAAGGCAAGCAAAAACTAATGGCAGTACAAAGGTTGCTCTTGGCACTAAGCGAATATCGAAGCCTTACAAAACAGGAGACAGAAGCTCTCCACTCCATTGAGGGAATAGTTAGAAGCCTAGATCAAATTAAACATCAAAACTCCAAAGAATATGATGCTGTTCAGGAGCTCTTAAAAAACTTGCCAGGGCATATTTCAAAAAGCTGGCTGGCAAAACAATATGGAAAAGATTACGACCAATTAGGAACGCTCTCAAACAATAAACTTGCTCAAGATATTGTAGCTGGAAAGTTAAAACCCCTTCTACAAATGGCTGCAGTCAACGAATTTGTCGATATGACCCTTAACTCAACTCCAGAACCACAATGGAAAGACGAACCTACCTTAAATAGAAGCTATACTCCAAAGCCACGCCAGGATCTTGTTATCACACGAAGTCCTCTTGATTTTGCAAAGATGCTTTGGACGTTAAGGCCAGGGGAGCATATGTTTGCACCAACACTTCAGGGTCGTCAATTTGCCATCGGAAGTCTTGAAACAAGGCGTGTTATTAATCCTAAAAATCCCCTGGAGAGAAAAGTCTCTGTTATCTATTATGATGTTTCTCCATCGATGAATGGCCATCCCATTGAAAGCCAAGATGCCCTTCTTATGGCTTTCGTCGATAAGGCACTCAGCGAAACCGATGCTATAGGCCGCCCAACCCATGAGATTTACCTCATTCCGTTCAATGACAATCTCCTGCAAGGTGTCCATGTGGCGGCTCGTGAAGATGCCCAAAACTTTCTTTCACGTCGCATGACACTAAGAACTCAAACTTCAGGTGGAACAGATATTCAAAAGGCAGTTGAGAATTTTTATGAACTGATTGCAACAAGCTATAAAAATAAATCAGCTCAAGGCCGCGAAAAACTATTCAAGAAAGCCAACATGGTGCTGTTTACTGATGGTGGGTCTGCTATTAACATGGAACAGTTAGAAGCCAAACGGAAAACAATTCCGTCGGGCGTTGAAATTAATATGAACTTTGTAAGTATTGGCGATCAGGTCAACGAAACTCTTAAGACACTTTCGCAAAATGCTAAACTCTCAAGTAACAAACCGACGTTTAGGAAAATGGATTCCCAGATGATCGATTCAGTAGCGAACATATCAGCCGAATATAATCCAGATGCTTTTGCTACAAATGAGAGAATCACGGGCTCCATGCTCTCTCAAATTAATACCCTTCTTCAAAAAATTGGAGTTGATCCAAGACAACAGGGAGATCAGGGCAAAATCGATCATGCTATTTCTCAAGTCCAAACAACAAAAACAGATATCAGCCAACTCTCGGGCATCAGGGAAGCTTTAAACTTAACCCAGCTCCAGACTGTTATGAGCACTTTAAAGCTTGACCCACACGCTAAACAACGCCTCGTTGAATCGGTTATTGAATCTTATCAGCAACTCACAGGCCGCTCCTGGAGAGACATGACCTATCCCGAAAAAGATGCTTTAGAAAAACTACGGGCCTGGGCACGACATCAATAATTTTTTCCGCTATTTCTTTGTAAAAGTGCATTGATTAAATCTTCGAAATCCTTCTGCGGCATGCAAACAAAATCATCAAATTTAGGATCATCGCAAGCGATCTGGTTTTCACTTGAACCACGGATAAGCGCATGGGCTTGCGAATCTCCTAAGTACACCTTACCATTGAAATCAGGCCTGCTGGGAGTGGCGCACCTACTTTGCGCCAGTAGTGATATTGCGAAGCAGATTTTCAACACGCGAAGTGTCTTTTTTCTCCCTTGCTTCACGCAGGCCCTCCGATAGTTCCTTGATTTTTTCCCGCCGCTCATTTGTTTGAATGCACTCATCCCACATTTTCTTAAGTTCAATGAGAGCTCCAATGATGGCGGGCAGGGATTTTAGAAACTCTAAAAATCCCATTTTAGTGCGCTTTATTCCCTTGGAGCCAATCAATCGCTGTTTGTGAAAAAAGGGAGAGCTTATTTAATAGAACAAGAATTTTACTTGGTTCTTTAACGATGTTCCCTTGAGCATCTTTTACGGGCTCAGTAACATTTCCAAGTTTTTGAAGAACTGTTGAAATGCCAGTGGTCACCACATTAAAGCATGCGATTAAAACCACCAGCGCCGGTAAAGCTCCCCCATTGTGATTGATAAAATCTTTAGCTTGCTGAAGCATGATTATCCTCCTCGTTTTTAATGTAAGCCCTAACAAGACACCCAGGAAGATTTGGGCATGTCTTCCCTTGAATTTTTGCTGTATCAAATTCGTAATGACAAAAGACGCTTTCAAATTTCAGATTATTTTTTAAAAGAATGGCTCTTGTGAGAACTCTCAAAGATTCAAGAGCAAGAAGCGTAAACTCTATTTTTCCAACAAGACAAATTCCTATAGAATCAATGTTATGATGCTCACAGTGAGCGCCTTCTTCATTCTCAGGACGCCCTGTTTGAATCGTGCCATCGGAGAGAATCACATAATGGTAGCCAATATCATGAAAGCCACGACCGTCTGGAGGCGGGCTCATGTGGTATTTTCTTATCGAATCAACATCTCCTGTTAAAGTGTCAGAGCAGTGGACAATAACTTTGTTGATCATTCTATTTGTCATCACGTTTTGACCTTCCTTTGACCATAAAAAGTTCTTTTCCAATTTGAACAAGCTCTGATTCTACTTTTTCAAAACGTGTCTGAGCCGAAATTACAAACTCTTTTAACGCTTCAACAATAGACGTATAGTCTTTGCCATTTTCTTTAACTCGTTCATGAATAAGACTTAACTCTCCCAGGTAAGCGGTATGGAGTTTCTCAAGAGTGTGGATTTTTTCGGTGAAATTTTTATTTAGATCGTTAACTTGAAAACTTAAATTATTTTGGATTTGTCCAATACGCTCTTGAATTTCACAGATGAGATCTTCTAGGGTGTGAATTGAAGTTTTAAGAGCAAGGTCTTTTTCATCGTCACGCTTTTGTGCGGTTTTAAAATATAAAATAATGAGACTTCGGATTAGCCCGTAAACCAGAACAAAAAAACCTGATAGAGCACTTCCAATTTTGACGACATCCTCTAATGAAATCATTCTGACCACTCAACAACTAATTGGCCAGCGAGCCCCGCAATCC
>JAWXAT010000044.1 GCA_034439615.1 Oligoflexia bacterium
GGATCAAAATGCTGAGAAGGATCAAAATGCTGAGAAGGATCAAAATGCTGAGAATGATCAAAATGCTGAGAATGATCAAAGAATCGCGAATGTGCAAGCGGCCAATCCCCAACTGGTCCCGGGACCAGTGATCAACATTCCTTTTGAGCGGACTCGTATAAAAGCCAAAATCACTCATCAACTCAACTTACGAGATCAGGTTCAGTGCACTCAAATCACTCCCGATGGAAACAGATGCGAACAGCGAAAATGGCTTCAAGTTCATCATATTATTCCTATTAGTCATGGTGGGCAAAATGAACTGCCAAATCTCAAAACGCTTTGTACTGCTCATCATCAAATGGCACATGAGCATTAAAGGTCTAAGATCTGATCATGAATACACAATTAGTGAATCGGGGGAGAATTTTAAAAATTTCTCTCTCGATTTTTTTTCGCATCACAGGTTTAATATTCGCATTCACATTCATTCTAAATCTTTCCAACATCAAAAGGGTGGGCGTATCGTATGCTTGATACAATCACAACGCTTGATCCACGGTACAAAATCGTTTATCGCGCAGGAGCAAGATTAAAATAGAAGATCCACAAGGCCTAGGACCATTTACGATAATGTCCGAACTTGCCAGATCATGCCATATAATTTAATATTTTATGGCATGATATGGCATGATCTGGTATGCTTTAAAAATGCTGTCATTTCAATTAGATAATGAATCTACAAAGCTATTAATTGCCCTTAATGAGGCTGTTTTAGAGAAAAATACTCTTCTAGCGGCTATGTCTACAAAGGATAAAGAGGCTATTCATCATTATGCCTGGATCAGTACAGTGGGTGCTTCAACCCGTATCGAAAACGCCATATTGACAGATTCAGAAGTTGATTGGCTCGACTCTGTATTAGAAAAAGATGCTAAAAAAACGGCCTTTGAAGCTCACAAAAAAATCATAGCAGACAAGTTTTCAAAAGATAAAGAGCGTAGCCTTGAAGAGGTAGCTGGATGTCGAACTGTTTTACTTCTTATTTATGAACAAGCAAAAAGCTATACTCCTTTTACTGAGACTATCATGAGGGGACTACATGCAGAACTACTCCGGCATTATTCGAAGCCTGGTATTGTTAAGGGGGGCTATAAGAATCACCCCAATTCTGTCGTTGAAGAAAATCATAGTACTGGTCACAAAAAAACCATTTTTAAAACTGCTGCCCCAGGTTTAGAAACGGAATTAGCCATGAAGGAACTTGTAGCATGGTACAATGATGCTATTCGCAAAGAGCCGTGGACTATAGCAGTTGCCTGTGAATTTGTTTTTCGTTTTTTAGCGATCCATCCATTTCAAGATGGAAATGGTAGGTTAGGACGGGCTTTATTTTTAATGTCACTTCTTCAATCCCCTCAAGAAAAACTCGCCAATGTTGTCTATTGTCTGGCGATAGATCGACATATCGAAAGACATAAGGAAGAGTATTATATTGTTTTAAATCAATGCTCTGATGGAAAATTTGAGGTTGATTCAAATAAATACAAAATAGAAATATTTTTAAGGTATATGCTAAAGGTTTTACAAGAATCCCTTAAGGACATTGATTTTTACATTAAGCGAGTAGAAGCGTTTAAGAAATTATCAGAATCAACCCTAAAAGTTTTTGAGTGCTTCAAAGAGTTTCCAGAAATTCGACTCAAACCAAAAGCAATCCAAGAAAATACGGGTCTTCCAACTCGAACAGTTTCCAATGCGTTGACTGCACTTTTGGCAGACGAGTTTATTCAGCGTAATGGTAGAGGTTCAGCTACTTATTACCAATTAATATTCTGAAATTTTAAATTGCAGGTTGACCCGGGACCAGTTAAAAATATTTCATTGAAATTAATAAGATGGCAGTGGGCGAATGGGCTACTCTTGACAAAACCTGAAGAATTCTCAATTTACATAGGTGGCATTACTGCGCTAATAAGAAATGAAGATAAATATTTTTAGGATTTAAGATGAACGACTTTTACGAAATTTTAGGTGTACCCAAAAATGCCACTCAAGATGGCATCAAGAAAGCCTATCGTCAAAAAGCATTAAAATTTCATCCTGATAAAAACCCGGGCTCAAAAGAAGCTGAAGATAAATTTAAAGAAGCTGCAAACGCTTACGAAGTTCTAGGTGATCCTGAAAAACGATCACAATATGATCGTTACGGAAATACTGGTCCCCAAATGAATGGCCAAGGTTTTCAAGATATCAATGATATCTTTCAAAATTTTGGTGACATCTTTGGTGACATTTTTGGTCAAGCACGTGGTGGTACAAATGCCAGCAATTCGCGCCCACGTAAAGGTGCCGACTTAACAACTACAATTGAAATTAGTTTTGTCGAATCAGCAACAGGTGTTGAAAGAGAAATTCAATTCAATCGCCTTATTCATTGCCAAGATTGCAACGCCACAGGTGCAAAAAAAGGTACACAAGTTCAAACCTGTTCTCAGTGTCATGGCAAAGGCAGTGTGTTTCACTCTCAAGGATTTTTCAGCGTCAGTTCCACATGCTCAAAGTGTCGCGGCAAAGGTAAAGTAATTTTAGAAAAATGCCCCGCGTGTGATGGCAATGGTCGAAAAAATGCAAAACGAAATCTCAAAGTTAAAATCCCACCCGGAATTAATACCGGTGGCAGATTGCGTTTAAGCTCTGAAGGTGAAGAAGGCGAAAAAGGTGGCCCCGCAGGTGATCTGTACGTTGAAATTTATGTAACACCTGATAAAAGATTTAAGCGTGATGGTAATGATGTGATTTCAAATCTCACTGTGACCATGACCCAAGCGATTTTAGGAACGCGCATCGAAGTCGAAACAATTAAAGGTCGTGAATTTGTAGATATCATTAAAGGAATTCAAAACGGCGATCGCATCAAACTTCCGGGTCAGGGTTTTACTTCTGTTAGAGGTTATGGCCGTGGCGATCACTTTATTGAAGTTACTGTAAAAGTTCCTGAAAAACTCACCCGTCGCCAAGATGAAATCATGCGAGAATTCGCAGCCATTTCTGATGATGTGGTTAATCGCCCCGTCGCTGGCTTTTTTGAACGCTTTAAGCGTAAGCCCACAAATACAACCGACAAACATTGAGTTAAAGTAAAATACAAAACAGGTAGGGGGTTAGTTCTCTAGGCAGTAATCACAATCTGGTCATCATGAGTAATGGTGCCAGCCTTTAAAAGCTTCAGCACCTCCTGCTCCATTCTATATGTCAATTTTGATATATGAAGGGCGTAATATTTCTTTGCATTGGGCCCTTTCTTTGTCCAGACCCTCTATATTTGCTATAAAATCTCGAAAAATTTAATTCCTGAGGGTTGACGGATGTTTAAGAGCACCCACATTAGTCATATAACAAAGCACATAGACTCGTATTGGAGGATCTAAAATGGGTAAAATTATTGGAATCGATCTTGGAACTACAAATTCTTGCGTAGCCATTCTTGAAGGTGGAGAACCAAAAGTTCTCACTAACGAAGAAGGCGCACGCACAACACCCAGTGTTGTGGGTTTTACAAAAGATGGCGAAAAACTAGCTGGGCAAATCGCAAAACGCCAAGCTGTGACAAATCCTGAGAACACAATTTATTCATCAAAGCGTTTTATCGGACGTCATTTTGAAGAAATTAATGAAGAAGTTAAACGTGTTCCTTATAAAGTCGTAAAAGTAAAAAACAATGAATGTGCATTTGATATTCGCGGTAAAACATTTAGTCCCGAAGAAATTGGTGCATTGATATTACAAAAACTTAAAAAAACAGCAGAAGATTATTTAGGTCATGAAGTAAAAGAAGCGGTCATCACTGTTCCTGCATATTTTAACGATGCTCAACGACAAGCCACAAAAGATGCCGGTCGCATTGCGGGTCTTGATGTTAAACGTATCATCAACGAGCCCACAGCTGCTGCACTTGCATACGGTTTAGATAAAAAGAAAGAAGAAAAAATCGCAATCTTCGACTTCGGTGGTGGAACATTTGATATTTCAATTCTTGAAGTCGGCGATAATGTTGTCGAAGTAAAATCAACCAATGGTGACACCCATCTTGGTGGTGACGACTTCGACGATAAAATCATGGAATGGCTCATCAGCGAATTTAAGCGCGATCAAGGAGTAGATTTATCTAAAGATAAAATGGCTTTACAACGTCTTAAAGAGGCTGCTGAAAAAGCAAAAATTGAGCTTTCAAGCGTTCAAGAGACCGAAGTCAATCTGCCCTTTATTACCGCAGATGCTACAGGGCCAAAACATTTAAACATTAAACTTTCTCGCTCTAAGTTTGAACAACTTATTGATCCACTTGTTCAACGTTCAATTGAACCTTGTCGCAAAGCTTTAAAAGACGCAGGGCTTGCCGCATCTCAAATTGATGAAGTTGTGCTTGTGGGTGGTTCAACGCGTGTTCCAATGATTCAAAAAATGGTAAAAGAATTTTTTGGAAAAGAGCCCAACCGTAGTGTTAACCCCGATGAAGTTGTTGCCATTGGTGCTGCAGTACAGGGTGGCGTTTTAGGTGGAGAAGTTAAAGACGTTCTACTTCTTGACGTAACACCTTTAAGTCTTGGTATCGAAACTCTCGGTGGTGTTGCGACAAAATTAATTGATCGCAATACGACTATCCCAACTCGCAAGTCACAGGTGTTCTCTACAGCTGCTGATAGCCAACCCAGCGTTGACATCCATGTCATCCAAGGGGAGCGTGAGATGGCTGGAGATAATAAAACTTTAGGTCGCTTTGAACTTGTTGGTATTCCGCCAGCACCTCGCGGTGTTCCTCAAGTTGAAGTAACATTTGATATTGACGCAAACGGTATCGTGCATGTTTCTGCAAAAGACTTAGGCACTGGAAAAGAACAGAGCATTAAGATCACGGCATCAAGTGGTCTTAACGAAGATGAAATCAAACGCATGGTGCGTGAAGCTGAAGCAAATTCAGATTCAGATAAACAGCGTCGTGAGCAAATCACTTTGAAAAACAATTTGGATAATCTCGTTTATCAGACAGAAAAACTAATTACTGAAAACGAAGCCAAATTAAACGCAGAAAATATTGTAAAGGCTAAAGAAGTTATTGCTGAATCAAAAACAGCTATTGAAAAAGCTGACTATGACAGTATGAAGAGCCTTTATGAGCGACTCACTAATATAACGCATCAATTCTCTGCTGACCTGTATAAACAATCTGGTAGTGGTGGCGGCGGTGGTGGTGACACAGGCGGTGGAAGTGCCGACGATCAATCAGCCAAAAAGGGCGGAGACGACGTGGTCGATGCTGAATATAAAGACGTAAATTAAGATATTGTTAGTTTTTAATATCGAAAAAGGCCACTCTGAAAAGGGTGGCCTTTTTCTTGACAACTAACAAACTTCAACCGATCGTCATACCTGGGTAAGAAATCAATTTAATGGAGGCTTTTCATGAAATTCTTTTTAGCTTTAGCAATCATGTTAATGACAAGTTCAGCTTATGCAGGGGATGTACAGGGCCGTATGAGTTTTACGCTTCAACCTGCATATGGTAACGGAATTTACGGTATCGATATTCGCAATGAAGACGGCAAAATTTTGGGCAAAACTTTCTTTGGCCCCTCTGGTATGATCAATCTTGGCATTACAGATACAGGTGTTAAAGGTTGGGCTGGCGGTGCCGGTGCTACTGATTTATCTTGTGCTGCAATTCGCGAAGGTGTTTCACAATGCTCAGGTCTCATTGCAGGTCGTGGTTCTAAATTTACAATAACTGAAGAAGTACTTAACAACGGGAAAAGCCTGTTGGTTAAAGGTTCGATCAATCATCACCATTTCGAAATCAAACGCAATGTTTACGGTACGATTGAAGTGAATGGCCGTGGCGGAATGAAGTTGAAAAAACAAAGCGAAGGTGAATACTCAGGTCAAGGAATGTTAAATGCAAATATGCATTCTCGCTTTAGTGCCGATATGAAAACAGAAGGCAATATGCTTGAAATGAGTGGGCTCATGATGACGGTATTTTTAGCTGCACCACTTACTTTACTCTGATCATTTTAATTTAATTTGGTTTTTATAATTTTTTGAATTAACAGGCCATAACGAAAGTTATGGCTTTTTAATTTGTGTCAGAAATTGTTGAAGTGCCATCGATGGGTAATGTAAATCCTATGGTGAGATAATTAAAAGCTGCGTTCATGTTAATTCCATACTCTGCAATAACTCGAAACGCTGTGTCTTCATTATTCATTGTCCAACTTGAACCTAAAACAAATTGTGAGGGATATGATGTTTGGAGGCTCGCAAATGTGATTCCAAAAGGTGTTGAAACATAAGGTGTGAAAATTCCAAATTCTTCAGCATTAAGTCTTTTACTTATCAGTGGATGAAACCGTAAGCCCAGTGCTTGTGAGCCTTGGTGGTTTGCATAAATAACGCCAGCAATTGCGCCCACAGCAGGTTGATATTTATAATCTGGAAGTGGGATGTATTTAATGAATCCACCTGCTTGAACGGTGCGTGTTCCACCGCCGAGTAAAAATTTATAGTTTACAGATTCTGATGCTCCTAAATCATAATGAGCCATGAAGTTTGTTGCAGTGGGGCTTGTCATAATAAATTGTGTTTCAAATCCGACTTGGTTTTGATCGGGCCTGACGATTTCGCCTGTATCAAATGTGGAATAATAACCAAAGGCCGGTAGACTTAAGGTCAAAACCAAGAATACAATAATGATGTTGTTGCGAGGGCGTCTTTGCATTTAAAAACCTCAATAAAGTAATATAGTTATACTATATATATCGCGGTGTGTCAAATATGAAAAAACATGTGAGTTTAGTGATTATAACCCTAAATGAAGAGGCCAATATAGCTCGCTGTATTCAAAGCGTGCCTTGGGCCGCTGACATTATTGTGGTTGATAGTTTCAGTAGCGATCGCACAGTTTCTATTGCGGAGGGTCTAGGCGCGCGTGTGGAAAAACGAGCTTTTAAAGGTTATCGAGATCAAAAACAATATGCACTTTCACTTGCGACACAACCTTGGGTTTTATCACTTGATGCTGACGAGGCGTTGAGCCCGGCATTGGCAAAAGAAATTTTTGAAGCAACAAATCAGTCAAAGTATGATGGTTACCGAATTTCACGTTGTAGTTTTCATTTAGGGCGATGGATTAGGCATGGTGGTTGGTACCCTGATTATCAAAGGCGACTTTTTAAAAAAGAAAAAGCCCAGTGGCAAGGTGGCGCTGTGCATGAGTATCTTGAGATCACAGGAAAAGTCGGTGTGTTAAAAAACGATATTCAACATTATGTTTTTCGTGATCTTGATGATCAAATAGACACAAATAATGAATTTAGCACATTAGGTGCAAAAGAACTTTTTCGATTGGGCAAAAAACCATCACTTTTGAAACTTGTATTTAAACCCATCGGAAAATTTATTGAATGCTACCTGTGGAAGCGCGGTTTTCTCGATGGCCCGGCAGGATTCATTATCGCTCTGGGAGCAGCACAAAGTTTATTTTTGAAGTACGCAAAACTTTGGGAAATGCAAAAATTGAAATGAAAAATCAGAAAACCGAAAAAGATCTAGTGTGTGATATGGATGTTGATCCAAACGATTGTGCGGGAAGTACGGAGCATAAAGGTAAGTTATTTTATTTTTGCTCCTCACACTGTCTGGCAAAATTCAAAACTGATCCCGCAAAATTTCTAATGAAATCAAAATTGAATCTAAATCAAAGTGCAAATCAAAGTGCAAATCCAAAAACATTACCTAACACATCGCTCGTCGTTTACACATGCCCCATGCATCCAAATATTCAAAGTGTCGGGCCCAGTAGTTGTCCGATTTGCGGCATGGCGCTTGAACCATTAGAAGTTACATCATCTGACGATACACCAAACCCTGAGCTCGTTGATTTTACTTATAGACTCAAATGGAGCATCGGTTTTTCTATTCCGCTTTTGATTCTTGCCATGAGTGAGATGCTTTCTGGAAATCCATTTCACACCTGGATTCCTGGGAACGAGATGAATTGGGTTCAACTTTTTCTATCAGCTCCTGTAGTATTATGGGCTGGGTATCCATTGTTTCATCGCGGTTGGTATTCTATTAAAACAAAAAATCTCAATATGTTCACACTGATTACTTTGGGAACTGGAGTTGCATTTGCATATAGTCTTCTAGCAACTTTTGCTCCGGGTATATTTCCAGTGGATTTTATCGAGCATGGTGGAAGAATTGGAGTTTACTTTGAAGCCGCCGCAGCAATTGTAACCCTTGTACTTCTGGGGCAGGTCTTAGAGCTTCGTGCGCGAGGGCAAACAAGTTCAGCCCTTAAGGCGTTATTAAAACTTGCACCTAACACCGCACGCAGAATTAATGCTGATGGCACAGAGCTAGATGTTGATCTTGGTGAAGTTCAACTCGGTAACAAACTTCGTGTTCGGCCTGGAGAACAAATTCCAGTTGATGGAGCTGTGCTTTCAGGAAAAAGTTCTGTTGATGAAGCAATGCTAACGGGAGAACCTATTCCAGTTGAAAAATATGAAGGCGAAAAAGTAACAGCTGGTACTACAAATCAAACCGGAAGTTTTATAATGATTGCAGAAGGTATCGGAAAAGACACTTTGCTTTCGCAAATTGTTAAAATGGTAAATGAAGCCCAACGAAGTAGAGCTCCCATTCAAAAACTTGCTGATCAAGTTTCAGCATGGTTTGTTCCAGCAGTTGTCATCATTGCGATAATTACAGCTATTACTTGGGCGGTGTTTGGCCCATCACCTGCGTATATTTATGCGTTAGTGAACAGTGTTGCTGTGCTTATTATTGCTTGTCCGTGTGCACTCGGGCTTGCAACGCCGATGTCAATTATGGTGGGTGTTGGTCGGGGCGCTCAAATAGGTGTTCTTGTGCGAGATGCAGAAGCGCTTGAGGTTTTAGAAAAAATCAATACATTAGTATTTGATAAAACAGGCACCTTAACCGAGGGAAAACCTAAACTCATTACTGTAAAAGCATTTCAAGGTTTCACCGAATTAGAAGTTCTAAAATTTGCAGCGAGTCTTGAAAAGGGAAGTGAACATCCTCTGGCAACTGCTATTTTAAACGGCGCAAAAGAGCGTGGTGTAAATCAATTGCCTGTAGTTCACAACTTTCAATCAATCACAGGTCAAGGAATTACAGGTGAATTAGACGGCAAACGTGGAGCTCTTGGAAATCAACGCCTGTTAGAATCTCAGAGCGTTGAAATGAAAAACTATAATGAATCAAGTTCACAACTTAGAGCAGAAGGCCAAACAGTTTTATATTTATCAATTGATGGAAAACCTGCGGGTTTACTTGGTGTCGCAGATCCAATTAAAGTACACACACCAGAAGCGATTAAGCTGCTTAAAGAAAAAGGATTAAAACTGGTAATGTTGACCGGTGATAATAAAGAAACAGCTCAAGTTGTTGCAAAAAAATTAGGAATTACTGAAGTCTATGCAGATGTTTTGCCTGATCAAAAAATAGAAATTATTAAAAAACTCCAGGCCGAAGGTCGAAAAGTAGCAATGGCCGGCGACGGTGTGAACGATGCTCCAGCACTTGCATTAGCAGATGTAGGTATTGCTATGGGTTCAGGCACAGATGTAGCAATGCAAAGTGCAGGAATCACTCTAGTGAAGGGTGATCTTCGTGGTATTGCTCGAGCAATTAATTTAAGTCATGAGACTATTAAAAATATTAGGCAAAATCTTTTTTTCGCCTTTGTATACAATGCTCTGGGTGTGCCTCTCGCAGCTGGCGTGCTTTATCCAGTATTTGGTTTATTGCTTAGTCCAATGGTCGCGAGTGCAGCGATGAGTTTAAGTTCTGTATCTGTTATCGGGAATGCATTACGCCTAAAAAAAGTAAGGCTTTAAATGGTCAATCATCTGACTAAAAGTTAGACAGTTTAAGAGCTATATAATTAGATTTTTTAGACTTTTACTGAATTCATAAAAATGGTATTCTTATAAAGTAGATTTGGTATTTTGCCAAAGCAGTCCGTCATCTGGAATAAATAAATATTGAAGGATATTCAATGTCGAGTAAACGGGCGAGCTCATGGGTTTTATTTTTTGCATTTGCTATTATTTTTAGCGGATGTAAAACTTCAAAATTCCCGACACGTCCACCAACTGCCAATAATCTTCGTGCTCAATTACCAACTGCTTCACCAACACCAGTAAGAACACCGACACC